>NZ_JBFUAB010000025.1:0-128817 GCF_056406535.1 Roseateles sp. P1_C1_2 | reverse complement strand
GTCCATCAGCGCCAGCCCCATCTCGGTCGTCACGTTGCCGGCCACCGACAAGGTCAGCGTGTCGGCCGCGTTTTTCYCTCCCAGCCACGCCTTCAACTGGTCGTTGAGCCACCACTGCGCCTCGACCCCCGCGAAGATGAGCTTGATGCTCTGCTGCGCCGACTGCAATTTCCTGAGCTCCTGGATGTCGCTCAAGATGAAATCCAGCAGCGCGTTGCCGGCCTTCGTGCGGAGGTCGCGCTCGGCCGCCGCGATGGAGACGCGGTACGCCTCGATCATTTCCCCGACCAGTGACACATCGACGTCTGCTTGCGCCTCGTTGCCCACCGGCCGCGCGGGTTGAGGGGCCGCGTCGCGTACCGTCGGGATGAAGTCGCCGCGCCGAAGCAGGGTCTCGATGGCATCGCGCACGAGAGGGTCGCCTCGTTCGAGCATGGCCAACTGGCTGGCCCGCTGGCTTGGCGATGCCAGCGCCTGGCTGATGTCCACGAACAACCGCCCGCCCGCATCATGCATACGGGGATTCATCAGCTGCCACATCGACACGCCAAGAGGCCGCAGCGGGTCGGTCATCATCTGTTGATGGCCTACCGACACGTAGACGTGGTTCTCGTGGTCGGTCGCCGCAGGGACGGGAAACAGCGTAGTGATGGAACGGCTCTGCACGAAATGGAAACCGTTGTCCTGGAGACACCATTCGATGTCCTGGGGCCAGCCGAAGTGCGATTCGATCCGCCGACCGAGCTGCACGAGTTCCAGCGCCTGTGCGTCCGTGAGGGCCGGTTGACTCTGCAATGCGGCGGCGACCGCCTGCTCCCGCGTGCCGCCCTCCGGCAAGGCCAGGACGGCCAGCTTCTTGTCGCCTGTCGTTCGGGTGATGATCAGCCCGTCCCGCACCTTGTAGTGGTCTGGATTCACCAGTCCACCCACCAGCGCCTCGCCCAGCCCAAAGCTGGCGTCGATGGCAGCCACCTTGCGGTTGGATGAGACCGGGTCGGCGGTGAACAGGACGCCCGCCACGCGCGGGACGACCATCCGCTGGACCACCACGGCCATCAGCACCTGACGATGGTCGATGCCATTGCGCAGCCGGTAGGCGACGGCACGCTCGGTGAACAGCGATGCCCAGCACCGGCTGATCTGCCGCAGGATGTCTGCAAGCCCGACGATGTTCAGATAGCTGTCCTGTTGACCTGCAAACGACGCGGTCGGCAAGTCCTCGGCTGTCGCGCTGGAGCGGACCGCATACGCAGCTTCCTCGCCAAGGCCCCGCAGCTCGGCGGTGATCGCGTCGACGAGGTCGCCGGGCATCGCGGCGGCCTCGATGGCGTGGCGGATGTCGGCGCTGGCGGACCTGATCTCTTCACGATCATCAGCCTTCAGGCCTGACAGGCGATCCAGCAGACCGTGCCAGGTCGGCACTTCTGTAAGGATGCGCTGAAAGGCTTGTGTCGTTACGCAGAACCCGTCCGGAACGCGAATGCCCTCGATTCGCGCCAGTTCCCCAAGATTGGCTCCCTTGCCGCCGACGGTATTGAGCAGTGTCCGATCAACGTCCGCGAGCCGCAAAGCATAGGGACCCGAAGGTGCAGCGGTGAATGCCATTGCTTGAGCTCTCAATTGCCGTTGAGAGGCCAGTTGGCCGTCACTTTCCATCCAGAAAGGCCGCCGCGGCCTTCCCCACGGCGTCAGTCGCCAGCAGGTTGTAGTGCGTCGTGTTCGGGATGACGGCCCACTGGCCCGCCGGCCGCTGCGAGCCGTCCATGCCTGCGTCCTGCCGCCCGCCACCCAGCAGCTTGTAGAACTCCACCATGTGCTCGGGCCGCATCGCGTCGGCGTCGGCGAACACGAGCAGCGTGCGCGCCTTCACGGCGGCGAGCTGGGCCGTCCAGTCGTAGTCGTGGCTTTCAAGCTCGCCGATCTTGCGCAGCAACGCCTCCCACTTCACGTTCGGGTAGAGCTTGGCCATGGGTGACTGTGCGATGTTCTGCGCGATCATCGGCGCGTGCGCTGCCATCGCGTCGAACGCGGCAATCACCTCGGGGTACCAGCCGGCGCGCTTGAACACTTGCGACACCACCACCAGCCGGTCCACCAGCCCGGGGTGGCGGACCGCCACCTGCTGCGCCACACCGCCGCCCAGCGAATAGCCCATCACGTCGATCTTCTTCAGGCCGAGGTGGCGGGCCAGCGCGGCCACATCGTCGGCCATGTCCTCGAAGCGAAGCGGGCGCTCTACGTCCGGCGTGTGGCCGTGGCCTTGCAGGTGCACGGCGATGACCTGGCGCTGCGCGGCCAGCGCGGCCAGGTTGGGACCGAACGCCTCGCTGGCCGACACGCCGCCGTGCAGCAGCATGAGCGGGCGGCCGCTGCCGTGGATCTCGTAATACAGATTCACGCCGTTGACGGCAGCGTGGGCGGAACGGATGGCGTCGGTCATGGGAACTCCAGTGGGTGTTTGAGAGGTGGAAGCAGGGGCCGCCTTGGCCGTGAAGGGGAGCGCGGTCAGCGCAGGAAGGGTGAGCAGCGAGAACAGCTGGCGTCGGTGCATGCGTGTCTCCGGTTCATGGGGATGCAACCCTCCCTGGCGGCTCATGCAAGTCACCACGAAGGCAGGTCAGGGTCAGGGGAAAGCGCCTAGGACGGTTTGCGCGGCTTGCGCCTCGCCCGATCTGGCGGCGGCTGCGCGAACGTCATATGCGGGTAGGGGCGAAGGTGGTCCAGGCAGTCAGCAGCGACGGCCGGCTCGTGGCAAGGACGAGCGGTTCGTTCTGGGACGGCGGAGCCTGGCCGGTCTCACTCACGGTGAGCCCTCCGTCTAGCGACCTCGGTGCGGTGGTCCGCGTCTCGAACCGCCGCGCTGGGTTGATGGGCAAGCCGATGCCGCTCGCCTACCGTTGCGAACGCGGGCAGAGCGGCGAGAAGGCAAAGCGCCGCCGCGAAGTCGGTGAGTGCCTTCATCTGTCTTGCGGCCGAGGATTGGCATCGCGCGGCTGTGGAGCGCACAGCCCGTCGATGTAGAAATCGAGGTGCCGGTGAGCGAGCGAGCGCTCTTCGCTCGATGGCATTCCCATGGCCAGCGGCCGTGCAAAGCGCGTCAGGGCGAACACGATGTCCCGCTCGGAGAGATCAGCGCGAAGCGAACCGCCCTGCTTGGCGCGTGCAACGAGGGATTTCATGAGCTTCGCCGCGCGGGAGCGAAGATCGTTCCAGTCTCGTTTTTCCAGGAGTGGGTGAATGATGTTCACCGCCCCGATCCCGTTGTCGAGCGCCACGTGCATGTATTGGCGCAGCGTATCGACGCCGTCGGGAACCGATTCAACGAGGGCCTCTCCAGCATGGATGGTCTTTTCCAGTACATGACGAACGGCGGCGTGCAGAAGGGACTGTTGATCCGGAAAGTGCCTGTAGAGGGTTGCTATGCCCACCCCGGCGCGTTCGGCGACAGCGTCTCGTGCCGGCTCGCCGCCCACCTCCAGGATCAGGTCGACCGTGACTTCAACAAGCCGTTGCCGATTCTTCTGGGCGTCAGCCCGCATCACACGCCAAGTCAGTTCTTCGGTCCATAAGCGGAGAATATTCCTCCGTTTAATGTCGTGTCAAGTGTCGGGAAGATCGCGCTGAATCAGGCCCGGCGCGACCTGCGTCCACAGGCCGTCCGCCCTTCAGTCGAAACTGCCTACCACGAAGGACGCCTTCACCGTGATCAGCCACTCGCCCTCAACCTTGTGCAGGACGAAGTGATCGTTGAACAACTTCTTGCCGATCCGCACCCTCACGTTCGCCGTTGAAAGGCAGTCCGAAACGTGCTCAACCGAGAGGATCGCTTCGTCCCTCGGCGCGTCAGTTGAGCGGGGACTCGGCCTCCCACGGATGAGCGACGCATAGTCCTGCGAGGACAAGACATTCAGTCGTCCTCCGTCAAGCCACTGCACGAAGCAGCTCGGGTGGAAGACTTTGTTGAAGTCACGGCTCTTCGGCTCATAGGCCAGTTCGAAGTAATCCTCTATCAAAGCGGCTACGGCTTGGGTCTGGGTCATCGCGGGCCTTCATCACTGGTTGAACGATTCGTATAGTGAGGAATCCTTCCGCGCTCGACTACAGCGAAGCGGTTATCGCTGCCATTACCCAAACACATAGACCATGGATGATCTGGATGGAGGGCTTGTCATCGGCCTGCTGACGCTGAATGCGGTCGCCCAATCGAAAAGTTTTGGTCGGGCCGCTGCCCGTCTGGGTAAGACACAGCCTGCGGTGAGCCGCTCCATCCAGCGATTGGAGGACCGCTTGGGCGCCAAGCTCGTGCATCGCACAAGCCGACACGTTGAAGTGACGGACGCTGGCCATGCATTGCTCTCGAAGGTACTGCCCCTTCTCCAGGGGTTAGAGGATGCGACCATTGGCGCCGCCGACCAGGCATCAGCCGTCAGCGGTACGCTGCGCGTCGCCTGCGATGCGCGGTTTGCCGGCCTCGTGTTGGCACCGGAGTTGGCGAAATTCCTGGCGGCCCACCCGTCCCTTCAACTGAGGCTGGAGACGCGGAACGAACTCTCGGACCTGGTGAGCGACGGGTTTGATCTTGCAGTCAGGTTTGGGCCTCCGTCGGTCTCGACCTTGGTCTGCCGCCGTCTCTACAGTCCGCGCGTTCTGACCGTCGCCGCACCGTCCTATCTGGCGCAACGCGGTAGGCCCAGCTCCCCACAGGATTTGGTGGATGACGGTCACGAATGCATCAAGGCCATCGATCCCGCCACCGGCAGGCCTTTCGAGTGGGAGTTCTGGCGTGGCGATGAGAAGGTCAAAGTGGCCGTCAGCGGCAGCCTGACGGTCACGGACGCTGGAACCAAGATTGGGGCCTGCCTCGCAGGCTACGGGGTCGCCCAGGTGATCGACCTCGGTGTCGACACGCACGTGAGAGCGGGCACGCTCGAGACCATCTTGACGGACTGGCCAGACGAGACTTTTCCTCTCTATGTCTACTATCCCAGCCGCGCCCACGTTCCGGCCAAGGTCAGGGCATTCATCGATTTTGTAGTCCGCATGATGGCGGGGCCCCAGCCCAGGAAGGACGCCTGCCAACCGTCAGCGGGGCCATAGGCACTCCGAGTTCAAGTTCGTTCAGAGCGCGAGTCGATACCGTCGCTGATACCGTCAGACCATGCGTAGTTGGACGCTCTGATACCGTCATTTCGGCCAATGCTGGGCGCCTCGGCAGACCGAAATGAGGTCACTAGAACGGCGCATGTCCAACTCGAGGCGCTGTGGGACGACGAGTGCGGGTTTGCCAGCGGTAGGGATCCGTCGACGCTGGTGACGGTATCGCTATGAACTAGGCACCGAATATTTGATGCTGCCCCTTCGAGCGCGCTCGCAGCTTGACCATCGAGTGGGAGTGATTCAAAGTCGGGCCGGGCTGGATCCTGACAACCCGAGTTGCTACCGTCAGGCACCCTGACGGTATCGGTTGCCTGCCGCTATTTTTCGCTGGGTCGCGTCGCAAGCGCTCGGGCTGTCGGCCGGTCAACATAGCGCGCGAAAATCGCCTCAAGCGTGCCGTCGGTGCGCATCGTCTCGATCGCGTTGCGCATCTTGTCGACGTCGACGGCGGCAACCCGCTGGCGCGACAGCACGAGTCCGAGGACTGCGTTGTCCTGCGGCGCGAAGTCGAGGATTTGAACCTTTCCGGCCAACTGGTTGCGCTTGAGTAGTGGGCCCCAAACCACCGGTTGGCTTAGGAAGGCATCGACGCGTCCTGCAGCAAAGACTCTGGCGAGAACTTCAAGATCTGCCACGTCATCGATGCGGCCTTCGCGACGGAGTGTTTCAATCCAGACGTCCAGCGTTGCGCCATGGACGAAACCCTTGACCACACCCAGACGTAGAGACTTTTGCGCTCGGAACTCGTCCATGGTCTTCGTTGCGGCAGCCAGTTCGTTGCGCACGATCAGGTAGTTGCGATTGTTCAGGACGTAAGGAACGAAGTACGCAAATCTCTGCCGCTCAAGCGTTTCTATGCCCGAGACCGTCATGTCAAGCGTACCCCCGGCCAGCGCCGTCCAGGTGCGCACGCGAGACTCCATGACTCGCACCAAGGTGCAGCCCGTGCGCCTGCCGACCTCCTCGACAACATCGCGGTCAATGCCGACGTAGTCGCCTGCCGGGTTCTTGAAGTACAGCAAGCCCGTTTCGTAGAAGGCCACTTGATAAGGCCCGCAGGGCGCTTCATGGGCCTGCAGTTCAGCACTGGCGAACAGCGTCGCCACCAGACAAGTCAGGACTGCCTTCATCCTTCGAGTTTAGAACTCGGTCGGGCTAGCGTGCCGTCGCGCGATCAGCGCTCGTTGACCTTCGCCTGTTGCATCAGCAGGTCGAGCTTGGCCTTCATCCGGTCCTGCGGCGTGCCGGTCTCGGCGCGGTACTGGAAGGTATAGAGGACGTCCGGAGCCGGCTGGGCATCCGCAACGCCATAGATCGTGCTGATCATTTGCCTGTTGTTCGCGGTCAGCGCAACGCCGTCGTAGGGATGGGCGTGATGAAGCCGTTTGCGCCATTCCGTCTTCGCGGCCTCACTCCCGACCTCGGCGGGTGTCCCATGGCGAAAGACGTCGATCTCGGTCTTCTCGTCGGGGTTGTAGGCCACGATGCCTGCGATGTCGAACTGGGCTCCCTCGGGTTCACGGGCGAAGGCGAAGTCCAGCCGCAGACGGCTGCCCTGATCGATCTTCTGCAACTCGGGCCCGTAGCTGAAAGCCACGCGGCGATCGTCGAAGGCGAAGCTGTGGCCATAGTCGATATGCAGCACCGATGCCGCCAGCGGCTTGGGCAGCAGGGCCCGCTGCGACAGGAAGCGGTCCCATTGCGACAGCTTTCCTTCGTAGGACGCCGCGAAGAAGCCGGTCAGCAGCTTCATTCGCTCGATCTGGAAATTGCGCCCCAGCGTGGAGACCCTGCTCTCGAAACCGACCGTACCGTCGGGCACGGGCAGGTCGAATTCGACCAGCCAGTCGCTGCCGAACCAGGTGGTGATGCGCCAGGCGCGCACTTGCCATACCCGGCCCCAGGTGTCGGTGAAGAGGGTGTCCTCGGTCGGGGCGCCCATTGAAACGACCTTGGCATTCTCGGCATTGATGTGGATCGTGGCCGGGGACGCCTTGAGCACCGCCTCCCTGACCATCTGGGCGTCCGAATACCACTTCGCCTGATTGACGTCGTCCGGCTTGTGCCGGTGGAACACAAGGTATCCCTTGAAGTTGGCCGAATCCTGCCAGCCCTCGCGGCCAAGATCGAGCCGCGTGTAGCTCGGCTGCGTGAAGGTCCAGTTGCCGTTGCCGTTCTGCACGACGATGGCGGGCGCGCTACGCTCGTAGAGGCCGTGAAGCAGCCGTTCGCTGCCGCTGCCGCGGGGGAAGGTCTCGTTCGCGTTGTCGGAGAGCAGCCCGCGCAGCTGGGTCGCATTGAACTCTTCCACCGCCTTCATGTAGGCCGCCGACAGCTCGGCGAAGCTCTTGGGCGCGGGGATGTCCGTCTTGAATCGTCCCGCTCGCGTCTTGTCGAAGACGGCAAAGCCGGTGACGGCGCGCGAATCCGCGCTCACCAGGTGGTCCGGCGCGCTCTTCACGAGCGCGGCGGGAACGGCAATGTTCAGCGTGTTCTCGGTGGTGCGCATGGCACGCACGAGGCCGATCACGCTGCCCTTGGCGTCGATCAGCGGTCCACCGCTGTTGCCGCCCGATATCGGCGCGGAAAACCGCATCCACTGCCAGCGCCCGCTCTCCTCCTCCGGCGTGTCCGACGTGTAGTTCCCTTCCCGCATGACGACGCCCTCGCCGAGTGCGTTGCCGACGGCGTAGACCGTCTCGTTGAGCTCCGGCTTGTCGTTCAGTTCCAGGAAGGCGGAGCGATCCGGCTGCTTCGCCAGCGTGAACACCGCAAAGTCCTGGTCGGTGGAGCCCTTGGTGATCAGCGCAATCGGATAGAGCTTGCCGTCCGCGTCGCGCAGCATCGGCTCGCCGCGCGAGTCGCCGAACGCCGCGATCAGCACGTGCATCGCCGTGGCGTACTGGTTCGGGCCGATGGCGAAGGCAGTCCCTATCGACACGTACTTGTCGGAGCGCAGCTGGTAGGGAATCAGCTCCTGCCAGGGCTTGTCGTAGGTGACGGACTCCTGGGCCGGCTTGGGCAGTACGACTTCAAAGGTCGCCTCGCGCACGTTGCGCTGAATGCCGGCCTCCAGCGGCGCCGCGTACGCGCCGACGCCGAGCTGCAGAGCGAGAACCACGGCCCCGCCGATGCGAGCTGCCGCTGCCAATGACTTTTGCATACGCCTCCCTGATGGTGGCGGCCCGAAGAGGGCGGGGCCGCCGAGGGATGTTGTGGCGGGCAGGCTGCCGGCTGGTATCGAGCGGGTGAAGAAGGATGAAGTGCCTGACTGGGGCCTGTCGGCCCGGCTGCCGGTGCGGGGCTCTTCCTCGGCGTCCCCGCGGCGGCGGGTGTCAGGCTTGCCGCCAGGTCAATGCACGATCAACAGCCGTCGGGGCAGGCCTTGCGCTGGCGCAGTGTGCCAACGCGATGGCCAGCGCCACGATGGTGGCCGTGGTGGCGTGGGTTGCATGGCCGTGTCATCGCGCCGCCAGCTGCTTGCGTATCGCTGCCACCATGCGCGTGTCGGCGCCCGCCAGCATGGCTGTGCGGGCCGCGATGCGGCCTTCGCCGTCGAGCAGGATCAGCTCGGCGCTGTGATTGAACTCGCCGTCGGGCAGGGCGCGGTACTGGAATTTCAGCAGCGCGGCGATCTTGCGCGCGGTGGCCGGGTCGGTGCGGGCCAGCGTCCATTGCGAGGCGTCCAGGCCGCGCTCTCGGGCCATGCTTTCCAGCCTGGCCGGGGTGTCGCGTGTCGGGTCGAAGCTGACCAGCAACACCTTCACGCGCCGGCGCTCGGCCTCGGGCAGCGCGGCCTGGGTGTCGCGTGCGGCGTCGATGAGCATGGGGCAGACGAACTGGCAGGACGTGTAGAACATGCTGACCAGCACCGGCTGGCCGCGTGCGGCGTCGAGCTTGACCGTGTGGCCGAGCTGGTCGGTCAGGGTGGCGTCGAACTGGTAGACGGAATCGCCGGGCAGGGCCAGGGCCGCGCCCGTCAGGGCGAGCCAGCCGAGCATGAGTCGTCGTTTCATCGCTGCACCTCGTGAACACATCGGAAGCCCAGGCTGCCGGTGCTGTCGGCCGCGTTGAGCGAAGAGAGCAGGGCGACGCGCATCAGCACGGCGTAGTTCTGGCGGTCCTGCAGGTCGATGGCGCCGGCGCCGCAGAACTTCAGCCGGTCGGGATCGTTTCCGCTGCGGCTGTCGGCGTTGACGAGCAGCGCGTTGAAATCGTCCACCCACTCCCACACCAGGCCGTGCAGGTCGCGCACGCCGTAGACGTTGGCCTCGCCGCCCACGGCGGGCAGCGGCCCGTTGGCGGGCCGGGCATACCAGCCGAGGATGCGTGCCAGCCAGGCGGCGTCGCCGCGTGCATCGGTGCGGGTCGCGTCGGCGGCCGCCGCGTATTCCCATTCGTACCAGGTCGGCAGCCGCCCACCTTCGGCTTCGCAATAGGCCTGGGCCGCAAACCAGCTGACGCCGGTGACCGGTGCCGCCGTGTCGTCGAGGCCCTGCGGCAGATAGCCGGCGCCGGCAAACACCGCCGGCGCGCGACCCGGCTGCCATTGCGGATGCGCCTCCAGGAAGCGGCGGAACTCGGCGCGCGTGACAGGCGTCTCGCGCAACTGGAAGGCGGCGACCTGCGTCGGCTCGCGGTCGGTGTCGCGCGCCAGCACGCTGTTCAGCGTGCCGCCCGGCAGCGCCACATAGGCCGCGCCGGCCAGGCCGGCCAGCGCGGTGGCGAGGTTCATCAATGCCCCGCCTGGTTGGTGGTGGCGGGCTTGGCGGCGCGCTGCTTCTTCACTTCATCGGCGGAGATGCTGCCGCCTGCATTGCCCCAGCTGTTCAGCACATAGGTCAGGATGTTGGCGACCTCGTCATCGTTGAGCTGGTTCATCGGCGGCATCACCGAGTCGTAGTCCTTGCCGTTGACCTTGACCTTGCCCGACAGGCCGTGCAGCACGGCGCCGACCGCGCGCCTGGGGTCCTGGCCCAGCCAGTCGGACTTGGCCAGCGGCGGGAACACCCCGGGCAGCCCGGCGCCATTGGCCTGGTGGCAGACCGAGCAGGTGCCGGCGAACAGGGCCTGGCCGGCGGCGATCTGGTCCTTGGGCGTCAGCGTGCCGGCGGCGGCGGCCGTCGTCGCCGTGGCCACGGCCTTCAGGTTGGGCGCCGCGCGATCGCCGAGGTAGACCGAGTCGACCTCCTTGCCCGAGTAGATGGCCTTGTCCTCGGGGCCGTCGATCTTCAGGATGGCGAGTGCGCCCTTGTTGAAGGCGCGGAAGATGGAGTGGTCGACCAGCACATAGCTGCCCGGCACGCGCGCCTTGAAGTCGACTATTGCCGCGCCGCCGGCGGGGATCAGCGTCGTCTGCACATTCTTCTGCGCCAGCGTGCCGCCCTCGAAGCGCACGTTGTCGAAGATGGCGCCGATGACGTGGAAGCTGGACACGAGGTTGGGCCCGCCATTGCCGACGAAGATGCGCACCGTCTCGCCCGTCTTGGCCTGCAAGGCACGCTCGCCGGTCAGTGCACCCTCGGCGCCGTTGAACAGCACATAGGTCGGCTGCTCGGCGATGGCCTTCTCCATGTCGAAGGGCTGCTGGCCCTTCTCGCGGTATTTGCCGGTCGTGTAAAAGTCGCCCTGCATGACGTAGAACTCATGGTCGACCTTGGGCAGGCCCTGCGGCGGCTCGACGAGGATGAGGCCGTACATGCCGTTGGCCACGTGCATGCCCACCGGCGCCGTCGCGCAGTGGTAGACGTAGATGCCTTCGTTCAGCGCCTTGAAGCTGAACTGCGACTCGTGGCCCGGCGCGGTGAAGCTGGACGCCGCGCCGCCACCGGGGCCGGTGACACCGTGCAGGTCGATGTTGTGGGGCATCTTGCTGCTGGGGTGGTTCTTCAGGTGGAACTCCACCGTGTCGCCCTGGCGCACGCGGATGAAGCTGCCCGGCACCGTGCCGCCGAAGGTCCAGAAGGTGTAGCTGACGCCTTCGGAGATGGGCATGTCCTTCTCGATGACCTCCAACTCGACGATGACCTTGGCTGGCGTCTTGCGCCCGGTGGGCGGTGGCACGAAGGGCGGGCTGGTCAGCTGGGCCTGGACGACTGGCAGGGCGGGTGCGCCCTGGGCCAGCGTGGACGCGGTGATCGCGGCGAGCAGAAGCAGGCGCAGCAGCATGACGGGTCTCCGTTGTGGTTCGGGCCATGCTAGGAAGAGCCTTGGGTCGCCACCTTGCGCCAGATCAAGGGCGGGCTATGCTCCTCGGCCACATCAGCTTCCTCTGCCCCGCCATGCGCGCAGCCTTCAGCCTTCTCGCCCTCGTCATCGTCGCGGCCATCGTGCTGTCGCTCGCCAAGAAACAGGCCACAGCGCTGAAGCCGCCTGCGGCCGGCGCGTCGGCTGCGGCAGCCGCCGGGGCTTTGCCCAGGCCGAATGACGTCGGCCAGCAGGTGCAGGGCTCGATCGACGAGGCGGCCAGGAAGGCGGCCGAAGCCGCTTCGGCCGCGACGAACTGAGGCCGTGACCGGCCACAAGCTCTTCTTCGCGCTGCGGCCCGATGAAGAGACGGCCGAGCGCATTGCCCGTTTTGCCACCGCCGAGCATGAGGCGCGCGGCCTGCAGCCACGGCTGCGGCCCAGCCGCATCTTCCACATCACGCTGCACTACTTCGGCTATGTCGACGGTGAGCCGGATGCGCGCCTCGTCGAGCTGGCCAGCCGCGCCGCGTCCGAGCTCGTGTGGCCGGCCTTCGACCTGAGCTTCGACGCCTTCAGGAGCTGGGGCAAGGAACGCTCGTCCAAGCATCCCTTCGTGTTGACGGGCGGCCAGGGCCTGGAGGCGGTGCGCGAGCTGCGCGATGCCCTCCTGGAGCGGCTCGTGGCCCATGGTTTCAGTGAGCCGGAGCTGGACTACGAGCCCCACCTGACGCTGCGCTACGACAAGCGGGCGGCACCGGACTGGCCGGTCGAGCTGCCGGGCTGGGTCGCCAGCGAGTTCGTGCTCGTGAAGAGCCCGCAGGGGCTGACGCGGCATGACGTCATCGCACGCTGGCCGCTGCAGGGCTGAGGCCTGCTCCTACAGGCCGTGAAGACGCCGGCCGACGGGCGCGAAACCCCGGAGCGACCACGATGCGTCCATCCCTTCCAGTGGAGGCTGTCATGATCCTCAAGCCCATTCTTGCCCTCCTCGCCACGTCGGCCCTGGCCATGAAGGTGGTCAAGCACCTGAGCCACAAACAGCATCAGCGCCGCGTGCATCACGACCGCCAGCTGCATCGCGAAGATGTCAACCGCTGGGAGGCCGAGGGCGGCAATCTGCCCGTGCCCCAGACCGCGGCCAAGGCGCCAGCCAAGCCGCGCGCCAGCCGGACCAAGCGCGTCACCCCTTGACGATGGCCTCGGCCAGGGCGCGCACGCTCAGCGGCGCCGAGCCCTCGGCCTTGTTGGAGATGGTGACGAAGGCGTCCTGTCCCGCGCCCGCCGTGCCGCGGATGATGCGGGCCAGCTCGGCCCGCGTCTCGGGGTCGGGGTCCAGCATCGCGTTGAACTCGCCGTAGCGCTTCTCCGCTTCCTCGTAGCCGTAGGGGCCGTGCAGGCGGTTCAGGTTCCAGCGCACCACCAGCGGCCCCGGCCACAGCGCCCGCAGCAGCGGCAATTGCTGCTGCAGAGGTGGCAGCTTGGGGTGCAGGCCGACGCAGTAGCGCGCGCCGGCGTCGCGCAGCAGGGCGACGAGGTCGGGTGTCAGCCAGGCGGCGTCGCGCACCTCCACCGCAATGACGCCGGCGGGTGGCTTGGGGCATGCCAGCAGCAGGGCGTGCAGGCGATCGAACTGCTCGCTCATGCGCGCGAGCAGCGGCCCCGGCAGCGGGCTGAGCTGGAAGACGAGGGCGCCGATGCGCGTGCCCAGGCCCTCGAAGACCGGCTCGATGAAGGTCTGCAACGCCGTCGTCGCGTCGAGGAAGAGGGGATTGGGCTCCTGGCCACGGCCGTCCTCGCTGCGCACCAGGGCGTCGGTCACGAGGCTGGGCGCCTTCACCGTGAAGCGAAAGCCCTGGGGCACCTGCTGGGCATGGCGCTCGAAGTCGCTGGCCGCCAGCGGCCGGTAGAAGCCGCGGTCGATGCCGACGGCGCGCAGCAGCGGGTGGGCGGCATAGGCGCTGAGGCCGGTCTTGGACAGCGTCGCCTCGCTGTGCTTGCCGGCCCAGACCAGGTCCTGCCAGCCCGGGTAGCTCCAGGTGGACGTGCCGAGATGCACCTGGGGCGGCAGCGCGGCGGCGAGCGCTAAGTCAGCAGCCGCCGGCGGCGCGGGCTGGACGCCGCGGCTGCGCTGGGCCGGCGTGTCGCCACCGAACAGCTGGTCCTGCATCAGAACATCAATACCTTCAGCAGCACGATGTTGACGCCCAGCAGCAGCAGCGCCGTGGGCCATTGCGCGCGGATGACGGCGTTCTTGTCCTTCAGTTCGAGCAGGGCGGCGGGGATGATGTTGAAGTTGGCGGCCATGGGCGTCATCAGTGTGCCGCAGTAACCGCAGAACATGCCGATGGCCGCCATGACGGCCGGGTTGCCGTGGTGCATGCCGAGCAGGATGGGGATGCCGATGCCGGCCGTCATGACCGGGAAGGCCGCGAAGGCGTTGCCCATGACCATGGTGAACAGCGCCATGCCCAGCGCATAGGCCGCGACGGCGAACAGCACGTTGTCGACCGGGATATAGCTCGTCGTCAGATGGGCAACGGCCTTGCCGACGCCGGCGTCGGTGAAGAGCAGGCCCAGCGTGGCCAGCAGCTGCGGCAGCAGCACCGCCGGGCCCATGGTCTCGAGCAGGCGGCGTGCCTCGCGCACGGCCTGCATGGGGCGCTCGCGCGTCATCCACAACGCGCCAACCAGGCCAATGAGGGCGCCGAGGCCGACGCTGATCAGCGTGACGTTCTTGCTCTCGACGAGCAGCAGGCCGCCAAGGCTGACATCCTTCAACGTCAGCGTGCCGACCAGGGCCAGCGTGGTGATGGCGAGGATGGGCAGGAAGAGCTTGTTGCCCAGGCGGGCGGCACTGGCCTGGCGCTCGGCCGGCTCCCGCTGGCCATGCTTGCCGATGGACACGCCGCCCAGGCCGCCGAGCGCGGCGAGCATGAGGACGATCAGCCCGCAGACGACGGGCGGCAGGCTGTCGCCGACCAGGTAGATGACGGCCCACAGCGCCCAGAACAGGCCGCTGCTCCAGCGTCGCGGATTGCTGCGGTCGCGGCAGGTCAGCCAGGCGACGATGAGCAGCGCGGCGCCGGTCAGCAGGAAGAGCTGGTCGAGCTTGAGGATGGAATTCATTTGGCCTCCTCGGCGCGAGCGCGGGCGATGTCTTGCGGCAGGCGGTGGTCCATGCGGATCAGCCGCGCGGCGTGGATGAGGAAGGCCGCGATGGCCGTCGGGATACCCCACAGCGCGATGTGCAGCGGGTCGGTGACGATGCCGTTCTCGGCCAGGAAGGTCTGCATCAACACGATGGAGCCGAAGGCGACGAAGATGTCCTCACCAAAGAACAGGCCGACGTTGTCGGTCGCCGCGGCCATGGCCTTCCATTTGTCGCGTACCGCCTGTGGCACGGGGCCGTGCGTCTTCTCGGCGGCGGCTTCGGTCATGGGCGCCACCAGCGGCCGCACCATCGGGGCATGGCCGCCCAGCGACGTCAGGCCCAGCGCCGCAGCGGTCTCGCGGATGAAGAGGTAGACGACCAGCAGCCGGCCCGCCGTCGCCGAGCGGATGCCCGCGATCCATGTCTGCGCGCGCTCGCGCAGGCCATGGCGTTCCAGCAGGCCGATGATGGGCAGGGGCAGCAGCAGGGTCAGTGGCAGGTTGCGTGTCTTGACGAAGCCGGTGCCGAGCTTGGCGAGGATGAGGTCGGGCGGCAGCTTGGCTGCGAGGCCGGTCGCAATGCCCGCCACCGCGACGACGAGGACGGGGTTGAAGCGCAGCACGAAGCCGACGATGACGACGGCGACGCCGATCAGCGGCCAGAGGGAAACGGTGGGGGTCATGTCAGTTCTCCGTTGCGTGTTCACACATGATTCTTGCGGGCCGAGCGCTGGGCCGCTCCCGAGCCGGCCCGCGCTGACGATGTGCTCGCGGCTCGATGCCGTGAGCATCGTCATCCCCTCGGGGGATCGACCGGGCTCGTCGGCGTTCAGCCGGGCGAGATTGGACGAGGGGCGTCATTTCAGGCGCGCAGTTGCACGCCGGCTTGGGTGAGGGCCTGGTTCAAGGCACGGGCGAAGGCGAGGGCATGCGGGCCGTCGCCGTGCAGACAAATCGTTTGGGCCTGCATCGGCACGGTCTCGCCGGTGACCGCCTGCACGACGCCGTCGCGCACCATGCGCAGCGTGCGTGCGACGGCCGTGCCGGTGTCTTCGATGAAGGCGCCGGGTTGGCTGCGCGGCACCAGGCTGCCGTCCGCGCGGTAGCCGCGATCGGCGAAGACTTCGGCGACCGCGCGCAGGCCGGCGCGTTCGGCGGCTTTCAGCAACTCGCCGCCGGCCAGGCCGTAGACGGCGAGCGCTGGATTGACGTCGAGCACGGCGGCGGCGATAGCGTCGGCCAGGTCCGGGTCGCGCGCGGCCTGGTTGTAGAGGGCGCCGTGCGGCTTGACGTGATGCAGGCGACCGCCGGCGGCGCGCACCAGGGCGTCCAGTGCGCCGATCTGGTAGATCAGGTCGGCGCGAACTGCATCGGGCGCGAGTTGCATCTCGCTGCGCCCGAAATTCTCGCGGTCGGGGTAGCTGGGATGGGCGCCGATGGCGACGCCGTGCCGCAGCGCCGCCGCGACGGTGGCCTGCATCAGCCGCGCATCGCCGGCATGCCAGCCGCAGGCGATGTTGGCGGAGCTGACGAGGGCCAGCAGTTCGGCGTCGTCGGGTGCGCCTTCGCCGAGGTCGGCGTTCAGGTCGACATGCATAGGGCAGTCCTCAGTTGGGCCAGCGTGGTCTGGCGTTCGCGCAGTGCGGCGGTGGCCTCATCGGTAGTGCAGGGCGTGAAGCGCAAGGTGGCGCCGAGGCGCAGCTGGCCGAGCTTCCACAGGTCGGCGCGGATGACGACGCCGATCTTGGGATAGCCGCCCGTGGTTTGCGCATCGGCGAGCAGGACGATGGGCTGGCCCGAAGGCGGCACCTGGATGACACCGGGCAGCACGCCATGCGAGGCCAGCTCGGCACCGCGTTCGCGCCGCAGCTCGGGGCCGGCGAAGCGGTAGCCCATGCGATTGCTCTGCGGCGTGAGCTTCCAGTCAGCGGCCCACAGGGCTTCGCGGGAAGCCGTGGAAAAGTCCTCGTGCTCCGGGCCGGGCAGCACCCGCACCGTCGCGTCCCAGTCGGGCGGCCGCATGCCGATGCTGCGTGCGGGCAGGCGCTCGGGCGTGGCCAGCGGCAGTGCATCGCCATCATGCAGAGCGCGGCCTTCGAGCCCGCCGAAACCGGCCTTCAGGTCGGTGCTGCGCGAGCCCAGGGCCTCGGGCACGGCGATGCCGCCCGAGACGCTCAGATAGCTCCTCATGCGCTCGCGCGGCGCGGCGAGCTTGAGCGTCTGGCCGGCTCGCACGCGGTGGCGCCACCAGGGGCGCAGCGGGCGGCCGTCCAGCGAGGCTTCGGCATCGGTGCCGGTGATGGCGATGCAGCAGTCGGCATCCAGGCGCAGCACGGCCGGGCCCAGCGTGAACTCCAGGCCGGCGGCGTTGACGGGGTTGCCGACGAGCAGATTGCCCCAGCTCAGCGCGAGGTCGTCGACGGCGCCGCAGCGGCTGATGCCGCGATCGCGCCAGGCCTCGCGGCCGAGGTCCTGCACGGTGGTCAGCGGGCCGGCGCGCAGCAGCTCGATCATGCAGCGCCCTCCGCGACAAAGCGCACGCGGTCGCCGGGCGCCAGCAGCGTGGGCGGCTCGGCTTGCGGGTCGAAGAGGGGCAGGGCGGTGCGGCCTATGAGTTGCCAGCCGCCGGGTGTGGCCAGGGGGTAGATGCCGGTCTGCGCGCCGCCGATGCCGACGCTGCCGGCCGGCACGGCCACGCGCGGTTCGCTGCGGCGCGGTGTGTGCAGCGAGGCATCCAACCCGCCGAGGTAGGCGAAGCCGGGCTGGAAGCCGATGAAGAAGACGACATATTCGGCCTGGGTGTGGCGTTGCACGACTTCAGCGGTCGAAAGGCCGCAATGGCCGGCGACGTCGCCCAGATCAGGGCCGTCGTAGCGCACCGGGATCTCGACGAGGCGACCCACCTGCTGGCGGCGCAGCGGCCTGGCCCACAGCGTGCGAACGGCCTGCTCCAGCGCCTGGCCATCGGTGTGCAGCGGGTCGAAAGTCAGCGTCAGATTGTTCATGCCAGGGATCAGGCCCAGCACGCCCGCGGTCTGGGCCAGGCCCGCGCCGAGCTGCCAGATGCGCTGCTGGTGATCGAGGGCGATGGGCGCGTCGACCGCACAGCACAGCGCCGCCTCGCCCAGCGGGCGAATGAGGAGGTCGGGCGGCGTGCTGCTCATTTGGATTTCAATAAAACGTATACGATTTGTATTCGACACGTGTTTATCATGTCAATCATGGTTCGCAGCATCGTGTCGTCTTCGCATCTGGTGTCGGACAAGAGCGCCGAGCTGTCGGAGTTCGAGTTCGGCCTCATCGTCGTCAGCAATGCCTTCAACCGCTGGATGGTGCGCTGCATGGCCGCCGCCGGCATGAAGGATCTGGCCGCGCTGGACATCTCGTTGTTGCACCACGTCAACCACCGCGACCGCAAGAAGAAGCTGGCCGACATCTGCTTCGTGCTGAACGTGGAGGACACCCACGTCGTCGCCTACTCGCTGCGCAAGCTGGTCGGCATGGGGCTGGTCAGCAGCGAGAAGATCGGCAAGGAGGCCTTCTTCTCCACCACCGAACAGGGTCAGGCCCTGTGCGAGGCCTACCGCGAGGTGCGCGAGCGCTGCCTGATGGAAGCGCTGGCGGACAGCGGCCAGCAGAACCAGGACATCGGCGACAGCGCGCAACTGATGCGGCTGCTGTCGGGGTTGTACGACCAGGCATCCCGGTCCGCCGCTTCCCTCTAAGTAAACTGCCGGTCCGATGACCGAGCCGATCTACACGCCCGCCGATGAACAAGCCATGAGGCTCGCGCTGGACCAGGCGCACAACGCCTGGCTGGTCGGTGAGGTGCCGGTGGGTGCCGTCATCATGCGCGCCGGCCAGGTCATCGCGACCGGCTACAACCGCCCCATCACCACGCACGACCCGACGGCCCATGCCGAGATCGTGGCCCTGCGCCACGCGGCCACGCTGCTGGAGAACTACCGCCTGCCGGAGTGCGAGCTCTTCGTGACGCTGGAGCCCTGCGCGATGTGCGCGATGGCGCTGATGCATGCGCGCTTCAAGCGTGTCGTCTTCGCCGCCGCCGACCCCAAGACCGGCGTGGCCGGCTCGGTCATCGATCTGTTCGGCCAAACCCAGCTCAACCACCACACGCGCGTCGAGGGCGGGCTGATGGCCGACGCCGCTTCGCAGCTGCTGCGCGACTTCTTCGCCGAGCGGC
The DNA here is from genome assembly GCF_056406535.1 of Roseateles sp. P1_C1_2. Taxonomy (NCBI): domain Bacteria; kingdom Pseudomonadati; phylum Pseudomonadota; class Betaproteobacteria; order Burkholderiales; family Sphaerotilaceae; genus Roseateles; species Roseateles sp. P1_C1_2. Next base: position 110,118 of record NZ_JBFUAB010000025.1, on the reverse strand, counting down.
GCGAAGCCGCACGCGCCCGTCGCGCCGAACGGCAAGGGCTCATTCCCGCCGGCGAAGCCACCGAACTGGACCCATCCTGATGACCTCACTCACGTTGTTCACGCCGTCCGGCGTGCTCGCCAAGGCTGCACCGTTGAAGCTGGCGGCCAAGCGGCTGACGCAACTCGGCTTCGAGGTCAGCATCGATGCCGATGCGCTGGCCAAACATCAACGCTTTGCCGGCGACGACGCGACGCGGCTCGCGGCCCTGTATCGCATTGCCGACGCCGCGCCCTCGGTCGCCCTGGCCACGCGCGGCGGCTATGGCCTGACGCGCCTGCTCGACCAGCTCGACTGGGGCCGCATCGCGCGCAGCATCGAGCAGGGCACGCGCTGGGTCGGCTACAGCGACCTGACGGCGTTGCAGAACGGCTTGATCGCTCGCCACAAGGGTTTGTCGATGTGGGCCGGCCCGCTGGCCTGCGACGATTTCGGCCGGACTCAGGCCGACGGCGGTGTCGACGAGATCACGCAGGACTGTTTTACCGAGGCCATGAGCGGCGCGCTGGAGGCCGTGGGCTTTCGTGAACCGACCGGTGGCTTCGACGGCCTGGAAGCGCGCGGCCGGCTCTGGGGCGGCAACCTGACGGTGCTGTGCTCGCTGCTGGGCACGCCGCACTGGCCCAAGGTCAAGGGCGGCATCCTCTTCCTGGAAGACGTCAACGAGCACCCCTACCGCGTCGAACGCATGCTGCTGCAGCTGCAGCAGGCCGGCGTCATTGACGCCCAGGCGGCCGTGCTGCTGGGCGATTTCAGCGGTGCCGCCAAGTCGCCGCTGGACCGTGGCTACGGCATCAAGGACGCCGTGGCCGCGCTGCGCGCGCGCACCAAAACGCCGGTGCTGACCGGTCTGCCCTTCGGCCATGTGCGCACCAAGGTCTGCCTGCCGGTGGGTGGCACGGTGGAGCTCTATGTGCAGGGTCGCGAGGCCATTCTGGGCTGGYAGTCCGACCCGCGGCTGGCACATGCCGCCCACCATGACCATGATGGCGATTGCGGCGACGACTGCGGCCACGACCATCACTGAAGTCACCCCGGGTTTTCCTCGCCGCTTTTAGCTCTGGCAGGGCCTGTATAGACGAGTCGCCCGACTATCATTCCCACATCGCCTCGGCCCGCGCCGGGGCGCTGTCTTTTGGGGTCGGTGTTGGGTGCAATCGGGTATTGGATCAGGGGTGGCTTGGGCGCTTTGGCGTTCATGTCGCTCGCCGCTTGCAACAACAGCCCCCACCCGCATGGTGCCGAGCGTGAGAACACGCTCTACATGGCTTTCGCCGAGCGCTCGCCGCGCTATCTGGACCCGACCTCGTCCTATACGGCGCCCGAAAGCACCTACACCTACGAGATCAGCGAGCCACCCTATGGCTACCACCCGCTCAAGCGCCCCTACACGCTGATCCCGCGCTCCGCCGCCGAGGTGGTCCAGCCCTACTACCTCGATGCCCAGGGCAAGCGCCTGCCCGATGACGCGCCGGACGAGCAGATCGCCGAGGCCGTCTACGACATCCCCATCCGCCCGGGCCTGAAGTGGTCGCCCCATCCCGCCTTCGCCAGGGATGCCCAGGGCGGCTATCTCTACCACCACCTCAAGCCCGGCGAGCTGGGCGACAAGCGCAGCCCCTTCGACTTCAAGCAGCTGGGCACGCGCGAGGTCGTCGCGGAGGACTTCGTCTACGCGCTCAAGCGCCATGCCAACCCGCGCATCGAGACACCCATGCAGGCGGTGTTCTCCGAGCACATCCTGGGGCTGGCGGACTATGTCGCGCAGATGAAGCGCGAGAGCGTCCGGCAGCTCGCCGGCCAGCCCGACAGCCTGGCGGACAAGCCCTTCCTGGACCTCCGCCAGTGGCCGCTGGCCGGCGCCCAGGCGGTGAACGAGCATCTGCTGCGCGTGCGGCTCAAGGGCCGCTATCCGCAATGGCGCTTCTGGCTGGCCACCAACTTCACGGCCGCCATCCCCTGGGAAGTGGACGCCTTCTATGCCCAGCCCGGCATGGCGGCCAACTCGTTGACATGGAACCAATGGCCGGTCGGCAGCGGCCCCTTCATGATGACCGAGTACGTGCAGGACCGCCGGCACGTGATGAGCCGCAACCCCAACTACCGGCCCGACACCTACCCCTGCGACGGCAGCCCCGGCGACGCTGAAGCCGGGCGGCTGGCGGACTGCGGCAAGCGCGTGCCCTTCGTCGACAAGGTCGTGGCCATCAACGTGAAGGAGAAGGTGCCGATCAAGGAGCTGTTCAAGCAGGGCTATCTCGACCTGCCCGAGATGGACCGTGCCGACTGGGGCGTCAACCTCGCCGTCGACCGTGATGACTCCGACGAGGTCAAGGCCTTCTTCGAGCAGCGGGGCTTCCAGCTGCCCATGGACGTCGACATCAGCAGCTGGTACCTCGGCTTCAACTGGCTGGATCCCGTCGTCGGCCGCGGCGACACGCCCGAGCAGCAGAAGCGCAACCAGGCGCTGCGCCAGGCCATCTCCATCGCCATCGACTGGGAGGAGGGCTATGGCCGCATCTTCCGCGACRAGGGCGGCGACGCGGCACACGGGCCGATTCCGCCGGGCGTGTATGGGTCGAAAGAGGGCGACGCGGGTGAGTACAACCCGGTCACGCACCGGCTCGTGAACGGCAAGCCGGTGCGCCGGCCGCTGGAAGACGCCTTCAAGCTGATGGCCGAGGCCGGCTACCCCGACGGCCGCGACGCCAGGACCGGCAAGCCGCTGGTGCTGAACTACGACTTCCAGCGCGTCATCACGCCCGAGCTCAAGGCCGAGAACGACTGGATGGTGCGCCAGTTCGCCAAGCTCGGCATCCAGCTCGACATCCGCGCCACCGACTTCAACCAGTTCCAGGAAAAGATCCTGAAGGGCAAGCACCAGATCTTCTGGTGGGGCTGGTTCGCGGACTACCCCGACGCCGAGAACTTCCTCTTCCTGCTCTACGGCCCCAACAGCAAGAGCCACCACGAGGGCGAGAACACGGCCAACTACGCCAACCCCGAGTTCGACCGCCTGTTCCGCAGGCTGCAGTCGCTGGAAGATGGCCCCGAAAAGGCCAGGGTGATGGCGCAGATGACGGACATCGCGCGCCAGGATTCGCCCTGGGCCTGGGGCTTCTGGAGCTATTCGGGCGTGGCCTTCCAGCGCTGGGTGCACAACGGCAAGCCCGGCGTCGTCGTGCGCGACCGTGCCCGCTATCTGCGCGTGGACGCCCAGGAGCGCACGCGCAGCATCGCCGAGTGGAACCGACCGGTCTGGTGGCCGCTGCTGCTGCTGGCGGCCGGCGGGCTGGTCATCTTCATCGCCACGCGCCGCGCCTGGCGCGCCCGCGAGACGGCCACGGCCGTGCAGGTGCAGGGGGAGGGGGCCTGATGCTGTCCTTCGTGCTGCGCCGCCTGGGCTATGGCCTGGCCATCCTGATCGGCGTCAACCTCTTCACCTTCTTCCTGTTCTTCTCGGTCAATACGCCGGATGACATGGCGCGGCTGAACATCGGCGGCAAGCGCGTCACGCAGGTGCAGATCGACAAGTGGAAGCAGGAGCGTGGCTACGACAAGCCGCTCTACTTCGATGCCACCAGGCAGGGCGGCGAGCGCGTCACCCACACCATCCTGTGGGAGCGTTCGGTGTCGCTGTTCGCACTGGACTTCGGCAAGAGCGACGCGCGTCAGGCCATCAACATCGGCCACGAGATCAAGGTGCGCATGGGCGTCAGCCTGCAGCTGGCGCTGCCCCTGTTCATGCTGCAGGTCGTCGTCAGCGTCGCCTTCTCGCTGCTGCTGGTGTTCTTCCGGCACAGCCGCATCGACTTCTGGGGCGTCGTGCTGTGCGTGCTGATGCTGTCGATCTCCAGCCTGTTCTACATCATCGTCGGCCAGTTCCTGTTCGCGCGCGTGCTCAAGCTCGTGCCCATGAACGGCTTCGCGCCGGGGCTGGATGCGCTCCGCTTCCTGGCCCTGCCCATCCTGCTGTCGCTGCTGTCGCGCCTGGGCGGCGAGGCGCGCCTGTACCGTGCGATGTTCCTCGAGGAGATGGGCAAGGACTATGTGCGCACGGCACGCGCCAAGGGCCTCTCCGAGGGCAGGGTGCTGAGCCGCCATGTGCTGCGCAACGCCCTCATCCCCATCATCACCAGCGCCGGCAGCTATCTGCCGTATGTCTTCCTCGGCAGCCTGGTGTTCGAGAGCTTCTTCGGCATCCCCGGCCTGGGCGCCTTCGTCATCGAGGCCATCACGGGCCAGGACTTCGCCATCGTGCGCACCATGGTCTTCCTCGGTGCGCTGCTCTACATCGCCAGCAATGCGCTGATCGATATCGCCTACACGTGGGTTGACCCCCGCGTCAGGTTGTCATGAAGTTCGTGCCGCTCTGGACCGACCTCGCCCTGTGGCTGATGACCGCCACGGTGCTGGCCTATGCGTGGCGGGTGAGATGCCAGCCCAATCTGCGGGCGACGTGGCGGCGCGTGCTGCGCGATCCGGTCGCCGCCTGTGCTGGCGTCGTCATGCTGCTTTTCCTGCTCGTCACGCTGGTGGACAGCCTGCACCTGCGCCGCGCGCTGCCGACGACGGACGGCAGCACCGTCTACGACACGAGCACGCTGTCGGCGCTGGACCTGCTGCTGGCGCGCCAGCTCGCCATGCGCGAGGTCAGCTACTCGGTGCCGCTGGGAACGCATGGCTTCAACAAGGAGAGCGTCGTCGACGCCCAGGGCGAGGTGAAGCGCGACTACCCGCGCCTGCAGTTCGGCGGCGCCCACCTGAGCGACCCGGCCACGCAATGGGCTGGTGACGTGGCCATGCGCACGGGCGCTGGCCTGGCGGGCGGCCTGGCGCTCGCCCTCGCGGCCGTCGCGCTGACCGCGGCGGCCCTGGCGCGGCGCCATGGCGGCTGGCGCTGTGCACTGGCAGACATTACCGCCGACCGTACCTTCTATCCGCTGCGTGCCATCCTCGTCACGCTGGCCGTCGTGCTGCTGCTGGCCGGGCYCGTCATCGCGCTGATGCCCCACTATCACGTCTTCGGCACGGACCGCACCGGCAACGACGTGCTCGTGCAGGCGCTCAAGAGCGTGCGGACAGCCTTCGTCATCGGCGCGCTGTCCACGCTCGCGACCCTGCCCATCGCGCTGCTGCTGGGCGTGCTGGCGGGCTATTACAAGGGCTGGGTGGACGAGCTCATCCAGTACCTCTACACGACGCTGAGCTCGGTGCCGAATGTGCTGCTGATCGCCGCCTGCGTGCTGCTGGTGCAGGTCTTCTTCGACAAGAACCCCGATCTCTTCGAGACGGCGGCCGAGCGCTCGGACGTCAAGATGCTGATGCTTTGCCTCATCCTCGGCCTGACCGGTTGGGCCGGGCTGTGCCGCCTGGTGCGCGCCGAGACGCTGAAGGTGAGGGAGCTCGACTACGTGCAGGCCGCGACGGCCTTCGGCGTGGGCGATCTGCGCATCATGGCCCGCCACGTCGTGCCCAATGTGATGCACCTGGTGCTGATCACCGTCGTGCTGAGCTTCTCCGAGCTCATCCTCTACGAAGCCGTGCTGACCTATATCGGCGTCGGCGTCGACCCGTTGATGAACAGCTTCGGCAGCATGATCAACCTGGCCCGCGCCGAGATGTCGCGCGACCCCGTGGTGTGGTGGAGCTTCGCGGCGGCCTTCGGCTTCATGGTCGGCCTGGTGCTGGCGGCCAATCTGTTCGCCGACGGCGTGCGCGACGCCTTCGATCCCAAGGCGCGTTCCGCCCGACCGCGGGTGTTCCAGCGCAAGGGCAGTTTCGATGCTTGAGATCGACGACCTGCGGGTTCAGCTCGATGCGGACGCCGGCCTGGTGCGCGCCCTCGACGGGCTGCGCCTGGCGCTGACGCGTGGCGAGACCTTTGCGCTGGTCGGCGAGAGCGGCTGCGGCAAGAGCATGACGGCGCTGGCCCTGATGCGCCTGCTGCCCGAGAACGGCCGCGTCGCCGGTGGCGCCGTGCGACTGGACGGCCAGAACCTGCTGGCCCTGCCCGAGAGCCGCATGCGCGAGGTGCGCGGCGGCCGGGTGGCCATGATCTTCCAGGAGCCGTCGACCAGCCTGAACCCGGTCATGCGGGTCGGCCAGCAGATCGTCGAGGCCATCGAGGCCCACACACCGCTGCGCGGCGCGGCCGCACGCGCCAAGGCCCTCGACTGGCTGGCCCGCGTCGGCATTCCCGAGCCGCAGCGGCGCATCGATGACTACCCCTTCCAGCTCTCCGGTGGCCAGAAGCAGCGCGTCATGATCGCCATCGCGCTGGCCGCCGAGCCGGAATACCTGATCGCCGACGAGCCGACCACGGCGCTGGACGTGACCATCCAGGCGCAGATCCTGGACCTGATCCGCGACCTGCAGCGCGAGCGCCAACTCGGGGTGCTGCTGATCACCCACGACCTCGCCGTGGTCAGCGGCATGGCCCACCGCGTGGCGCTGATGTATGCCGGCCAGATCATCGAGGTCGCACCCGCGGCCGAGTTCTTCGCCGCGCCCAAGCACCCCTATGCACGCCTGCTGCTGCAGGCCCTGCCCGATGCCGCCAGGCGCGGCGAGCCGCTGGCGGCCATTGCCGGCACCGTGCCGCCGCTGTGGCTTGAATTCTCGGGCTGCAGGTTCGCGCCTCGCTGCGACAAGGCCATGAGCCACTGTGCAGGCACGCTGCCCGCGCTGACCGAGGAAGGCCCGCAGCACCAGGTGCGTTGCCTGCTCTACAGCCAGCCTGGCGAGGCCCTGCCGCATGAGGCGGCGGTGCCGGCCGAGCCACGGCCGCTGCTGCAGCCAGGGCAGGGCGCGCCTCTGCTCGACGTGCGCGAGCTGCGGGTGCGCTTCATGCTGAAGGCGCCGCTGTTCCACCGCGGCCCGCGCCACTTCGATGCCGTCGACGGCATCGGCTTCCAACTGCACACAGGCCGCACGCTGGCCCTGGTCGGTGAGTCCGGCTGCGGCAAGACGACCTCGGGCAAGGCCATCGTGCAACTGCTGCGTCGCCAGGCCGTCATCAGCGGCCAGGCCCTCTTCGAAGGCCAGGATCTGTTCAAGCTGGGCGGCGCCGATCTGCTGCGGGCGCGGCGCCACATCCAGATCATCTTCCAGGACCCCTTCGCGTCGCTGAACCCGCGCATGCGCGTCGCCGACGTGCTGGAGGAGGGGCTGATCGCGCTGCGTCCTGACCTGGACGCGGCCGCTCGTCGCGAGCGCCTGTACATCCTGGTCGACCAGGTTGGCCTGCGCCGCGACGCGCTGCAGCGCTGGCCCCATGAGTTCTCCGGCGGCCAGCGCCAGCGCATCGCCATCGCCCGTGCGCTGGCCGTCGAGCCGCGCCTGATCGTCTGCGACGAACCGACGTCGGCGCTGGACGTGTCGGTGCAGGCCCAGATCCTCAACCTGCTGCGCGAATTGCAGCGCGAGCAGGGCCTGGCCTACCTCTTCATCACCCACAACATCGGTGTCGTCGAGTACATCGCCGACGACGTCGCCGTCATGCAGGCGGGTCGCGTCGTCGAGCGCGGAAGTTGTGAAGAAATTTTCAGACAGCCTTCTGCAAGCTTTACGCAAGCTTTACTAAAGGCAGTTCCGCGCCTCGTCCCGGCCTCGTCGCGTGCCGACAACGGCTAGGGGTTTCACTCTAGGCTTCGTAACTTCAGGAAACCCTTTCGCATCAAGGGCTTACCTGTGGGTGGCGGCGCCCTAAGGGCATCTACGGGGCGGGGCGAATGTTGCGCCCGCACAAACTTCCGGCACCCCAAATCTGAGCCGATCGCTCAGGTCAAGGATTGGCCCTATCCGGCCAGCACTGCCTCACCACACAGGCGGGCATCCATCCATTCAGGAGTGTCAATGTTCAAAACAACCACCATCACGAGCGCCATCCTGGCCCTGGCCGCAACAAGCGCGCTGGCCCAGGAATCGCAGAAGCTGGAACGCATCGAGATCACCGGCTCCAGCATCAAGCGCGTCTCCGCCGAGAGCTCGCTGCCTATCTCCACCGTCACCAAGGAAGACATCGCCCGCAGCGGCGCCACGACGGTTCAGGACCTCGTGCAACTGATCCCTTCCAGCTTCGGCGGCGGCGTCGTCGCCAACAACGTGGGTGCCACGGGTGGTGCTGCCACCGCCAACCTGCGCGGTCTGGGCTCCAAGTACACGCTGGTGCTGCTGAACGGCCGCCGCGTTGCCAACTTCGCCTTCGGCAACAACCCGGTCGACCTGAACTCCATCCCGCTGGCCGCTGTCGAGCGTGTCGAAATCGTCCGTGACGGCGCCTCCTCCATCTACGGCGCCGACGCCGTGGCCGGTGTCATCAACTTCATCCTGCGCAAGGACTACCAGGGTGCTGAAGTCTCCTGGAGCGAATACAAGTCCGAAACGACCGGCGGCAACGTCAGCAACGTCAGCACCGCGGCCGGTTTCGGCGACCTGAACCGTGACCGCTTCAACGTGATGATCACGGCCGGCAAGGAAGAGGTCCAGCCGGTCAAGGCCAAGGACCGCTCCTTCGCCAATTCGGCCGTCCGTCCTGACCTGGGCATCAACAAGTCCTCGCCGCGCAACGGCATTCCCAACCTGAACTTCACCGACACGGCCGGCAACCGCTACACCGGTGTCAATCCGCTGCGCTACCTCGGTTGCAATGCGCCCGAGTTCGGCCTGGCCACCTTCGGCTCGCCCGCCAGCGCCACGCAGTGCGGTACCGACTATGTCAAGTTCATCGACCTGGTGCCCGAGCAGTGGCGCGCGAACATCGCCGGCCGCGGCGTGTTCCAGCTGAACGCTGACAACCAGATCGTCGTGGAAGCGATGCACAACCGCGACCGCGTGCAGTCCTTCTACTCGCCGGCACCCTACACGGTGGCGATGAGCTACCCGGCCAACGGCCGCTTCTATCCGAAGTCGATCACGCTGCCCAAGGGCATGACGCTGCCGGCCGGCTACGTGATGCCCAATGGCACGGTGTTGGGCGCCGCCACGGTGCTCGCCGCCGACATGGCCGTCACCCCGACGGGCGCCATCGGTGGCACCTGGCGCACGGTGGCTGGTGGTGGTCGTTCCGACATCACCGAAACGAAGACCGACCGCCTGCTGGTGGGCGCGCGCGGTACGCTGGCCGGCTGGGACTACGACACCGCCGTCACCTACTCCCGCAACCAGGGCGAGATCTTCTTCGGCCCGGGCAAGTACAGCTATGCCAAGCTGACGCCGCTGGTGGCCTCCGGCGCCATCAACGTCTTCGGCGCCCAGGATGCGGTCAGCAAGGCCGCGCTGGACAGCTCGCTGCTGACCGGCCGCCAGCAGGCCGCGGACTCCAAGTCCACGGAACTGGACTTCCGCGTGTCGCGCGACCTGATGGAACTGGCCGCCGGCCCGTTGGCCATCGCCCTGGGCGCCAACTACCGCGAAGAGAAGCTCAACCAGATCTCCGAGCCGGTGCTGGCCAGCGGCGACGAAGTCGGCGGCAGCGGCCCGATCCCGGGCGTCACCGGCAGCCGCAAGGTCTACGGCGTGTTCGGCGAAATCAACGTGCCCGTCGTCAAGGACCTGGAAGTCAACTTCTCGGCTCGCTACGACAACTACAAGAACAGCTTCGGCAMCAGCTTCAACAGCTTCAGCCCGAAGGCCAGCGTGCGCTTCCAGCCGACCAAGGACATCGTGATCCGCGGCTCGGTGGCCAAGGGTTATCGCGCCCCGACGCTGTATGAGAACCTGCGCCCCTTCACGTCCGGCAACAACACCGGTGCGAACTGGAGCGACCCGATCCGCTGCCCGGGTGGCAACCCCCTGCCGAACTCCACGTTCAACAACCAGGCCTACTACCTGGAAGAGTTCGTCAACGAGTGCAATGTCCAGCTGACCACCGCCCTGGAAGGCAACAAGAACGTCAAGCCGGAGAAGTCGCGCCAGTTCTCCGCCGGCCTGGTGTTCTCGCCGATCAAGGACATGACCTTCGGCATCGACTACTGGAACGTCGAGATCAAGGACCCCATCCAGCCGAAGTCTGAAATCCAGGTGCTGAGCAACCCGAGCCAGTACAAGGACTTCATCTACCGCTTCGACCCGCTGAACGACCCGGACCAGGCTCACCCCCTCAAGGGCAGCCAGGACAACCGTTTCCCGATCACCTACGTCTACCTGCCGTACGAGAACAACGGTAAGTTCTACGCTTCCGGCCTGGACTTCAGCTCGCAGTACCGCTTCAAGTCGTCGATGGGCACCTTCGGCGTGAACTTCGACGGCGCACTGGTGGTCACCCACGGTTATCAGTACGTCGGCGGCGCCAAGACCAGCGATCTCGGCAAGTTCAAGGACTTCGGCGCCACCCCGCGCTGGAGGCACTCGCTGAGCGGCAGCTGGTCGATGGGCATGTTCGACGCCGTGCTGACCAACAACTACACGCACAGCTACGACGACTACACGGACCCGGCCGCGGTGAACACCACCGACTACCTGGCCCAGCGTACCGTCAAGGCCTACATCACGTGGGATGCCCAGTTCGCCATCCGCCCCACCAAGGCGCTGACGCTGACCGCCGGCATCAAGAACCTGCTGGACCAGGATCCGTCGTCGTCGCGTAACTCGCTGAACTTCCAGACCGGTTACGACGCCACCTACGCCAATCCCGTGGGCCGTCAGTTCTACGGCCGCATCAACTACAAGTTCTTCTGAACTTGATTTGATGGGTTGTTGACCTCAGGCCGCGCCGCAAGGCGCGGCCTTTTTTGTTTCTGGATGCATGTAATCGCGCTGTCGCCCTTGCCCGGGTTAGCCCCAGGAAGTCGTGACAAAACCGGCAGCTAAGATGCCGTTGTGGCCAGGTTTGGCCGGAGGTGTGGTTCTGCTGCGCCTGGTTCGTGGCGATGAAACGTGTGCCCGACGGCYATTGGCCACCGGGCGTTTTTTTTTKGCGCGAGCAGGTATAAAGAGCTTTACATGCCGGCTGCACTGCGTGTTTTCGACGAGGCGGAATCGTTCTTTCCGCGATCTAGAATGCACGCCCTTCGGGAACCAGTTCACGGCAGGAGCGCAACTTCTTCCGCCGTGGCAGTGGCCGCTTGTCCGAGAGAGTCATTGACTGTGATTAGTAGTTGCAAGAAGGAGCGCGCATGAATTTTGCGGAGGAGAAGCAGGGTGCTTCCCGGTTCACTGGGTTCGGCGTCGTCGTCCTGATCCACGTGGTGGCCATCTATGCGCTGGCCAGTGGGCTGGCTCGCGATATCGTCAAGAAGGTCACCGGCCCCATCGACGTCAAGGTGATCGAAGAGAAGGTGAAACCGCCGCCGCCGCCCGAGAAGGTCGTGCCGCCGCCCCCGGATCTCAAGGCACCTCCACCGCCTTTCGTTCCCCCGCCCGAATTCCAGGTGACCGCGCCCGCACCGCCGGCGCCGGCCATCCAATCCACCCAGGTTGCTCCGCCAGCCGTCGAGTCGGTCCGTCCGGCGCCGCCGCCGGCCCCCGTGGCTCCGCCGGCTGCCCCGCGTACGGGTCCGGTCAAGGCGGCCATGGTCTGCACCAAGATGGGCAAACCTGAACTGCCGTCCGTCAACTGGAGCGGCGAAGCCCTCTACAAGGCCGTCGCCACCGTGAAGGCCGGCCGCGTCACCTCTGTCGAAATCACGCCTCTGCGTGGTGGTGTCGACCGCAAGGCCCAGCGTGCAATGACGCAAGCCATCACGCAGACGCTGCAGGACACCTACGAATGCCCGGGCGACCACGTGTTCGAGCAGGAGTTCCAGTTCAAGATCGAATAAGAGCCTCGCTTCGAACCCGGCGCCAGACCGGCGCATCCGAAAACCGCATCAAACCAGAATTTTCCCTAGGAGTTGACTCCATGATTTCTCGCATCACCGGCTTCCTGGCCGCTATCGCCATGGCCGCCACCCTGGCTGTTTCGCCCGCTCACGCTCAAGACCAGAAGCCGGCCGACGCTGCCTCTGCCGCCTCGGTTGACGCCGCCGCCGCTCCGGCTGCCGCTGCTTCGAAGCCCGCTGAGAATCCCTACAGCCTGACCAACATCCTGGCCCACGGCAACATCGTTGACCAGGCCGTGCTGGTTCTGCTGGGCATCATGTCCATGGGCTCGTGGTACATCCTGGTCGTCCGCCTGTGGGACACCAGCAAGCTGGCTTCGGAAGCCAAGGAAGTCCGCGCCACCTTCTTCAAGAAGGCCAGCCTGGCTGACGGCGTTCGCAGCCTGAAGGAAGAAAGCGCCTTCCGCTACATCGCCACCGCCGCCATCGAGGCTTCGGAGCACCATGAAGGCGCCCTGACCGAGAACATCGACCACAGCAGCTGGGTGACGATGAACGTCGACCGCGCCGTCGCCGACGTCAACTCCAAGATCTCGGGCGGCCTGGGCTTCCTGGCAACCGTCGGTTCGACCGCTCCCTTCATCGGCCTGTTCGGCACGGTGTGGGGCATTCTGAACGCGCTGACCGCCATCGGTCTGGCTGGCCAGGCTTCCATCGACAAGGTGGCAGGCCCCGTGGGCGCCGCGCTGATCATGACCGCCATCGGTCTGTTCGTCGCCGTTCCGGCCGTGCTGGGCTACAACTGGCTGGTCAACCGCAACAAGACCGTCATGAGCCAGGTCCGCTCGTTCGCCGGCGATCTGCACGGCGTGCTGATGGGCAACCGCTCGGTCGCCAAGCGCTAATCCCTGAGCTGCCGCTCGTAAAGGAGCCAATGCCATGGGCATGAACGTCGGATCCTCTTCCGGCGATGAAGATGTGGTCTCTTCCATCAACACCACGCCCCTCGTGGACGTGATGTTGGTGCTGTTGATCATCTTCCTCATCACCGTGCCGGTGGTGACGCAATCGATCGCGTTGAATCTCCCCAAGGAGACCAACCAGGTCCGCGTCACGAAACCGGAAAACATCGAAATCTCGGTCGCCAAGGACGGCGAAGTCTATTGGGGTACCAAGCTGGTTCCTGACATGGAGGAGCTCGTGAAGCGCCTCGGCAAGGAATCGGTCAAGAACCCGCAGCCCGAGGTGCATATTCGCGGCGACGACAAGTCCCGCTATGAGTCGGTCGGTCGCGTGATCTATGCCTGCCAGCGCGCCGGCATCATGAAGATCAACTTCGTCACCGAGCCGCCGGCTCGCGGCGGTTGATCCCAGGAGTCACACATGGGAATGAATGTTGGAAGTTCGTCTGGCAGCGGTGAACCCGAAGTCATGATGGACGTCAATACGACGCCGCTGATCGACGTGATGCTGGTCCTGCTGGTGATGCTCATCATCACCATCCCGATCCAGCTGCACACGGTCAACCTCGACATGCCGCCGCCGAGCACGAATCCGCCTCAGCAGGATCCGGTCGTTCACGTTGTCATGATCGACTTCGACGGTACCGTTTACTGGGACACGGACGCGCTGCCTAACATCGACGCGGTCAACGCGAAGATGCAGGAAGTCGGCGCCATGCCGCTGGGCGACCAGCCCGAAATCCACATCAAGCCGAACAAGCTGGTGGACTACGGTGTAGTGGCTGCGGTGATGGCCTCGGCCCAGCGCAACAGCGTCAAGAAGATGGGCATGGTTGGTAACGAGCAATACGTCAAGTGACGTCCTCGGGACCGCTGACCACGATACTGTGATGCGCGCTGCCCGAAAGGGCGGCGCGTTTTTGCTTTGCAGGAGAGCAAATTGAATACTCTGAAAACCATGGTGGCTGTCGCCGTTGGCGCCCTGGCCCTGTCCCTGAACGGCGCGCCCGGTGCCGAGTTCGGATTCAGCCAGGCGTCTGCCCAGGACAGCGTGCGCAAGGAAGTCGGCACCCCGCTGACCGATGCCAGCAAATTCGTCAAGGCCGGCAAGTACAAGGAAGCCCTGGCCAAGCTGCGTGACGCGGAAGCCGTCGGCGGCCGCACGGCCGGTGAGAACAACGCCATCGAAGGCGTGCGCTTCTCGGCCGCCATGGGTGCCAACGAGCCTGACACGATGGTGCGTTCCTTCGAGGCGCTCAAGGGCGCCGGCAAGCTGGGACAGCCGCAGCAACTGCAGTACATGGAAGCCATTGCGGGTACCTACCTGCGTGGCGGCAATGCGGCCAAGGCGCTGGAATGGGCCAACAAGTACTTCGCGGCCGGTGGCAACAGCCCGACGGTCAAGCAGGTGCAGCAGCAGGCCCAGTTCAAGTCGGGCGACGTGTCGGGTTTCCTGAAGGACACGCTGGCCGAGATCCAGAGCGACGAGAAGGCCGGCCGCGCCCCGGCGAAGGACAAGCTCACCAATCTGCTCTGGGCGGCGCAGAAGAAGGGTGACGCGAGCGCTGAGGCCCTCGCGACCGAGAAGCTGTTGAACTACTACCCCGATCCCAAGCTGTGGGCCCAGATCCTGGGCGGCCTGCCGGAGAAGAAGAGCTTCGACAGCAGCCGTTACGCGCTCGACCTGTATCGCCTGCGCCTGGCCACCGGCAACATGTCCCGCGGTGCCGAGGACTACATGGAAATGGCCCAGCTGGCCGCCCAGGCCGGCTATCCCGAAGAGGGCAAGCAGGTCGTCGACAAGGGTCTCGCCGCTGGCGTGCTGGGTCAAGGTGCCGAAGGCGCCCGCCACAAGCGCCTGGCCGACCTGATGGTCAAGAAGATCGGCGAGGCCAAGGCCGCAGCCGAGGCCAACGTGAAGGCCGCCGAGCAAGCCAAGGATGGCAATGCCTTCGTGACCCTCGGCCTGGCCAATGCCTTCGGCGGCAACGCCAAAAAGGGCATCGACCAGATCGAACAGGGCATCGCCAAGGGCAACCTGAAGCGCCCCGAAGACGCCAAGCTCTACCTCGGCCTGGCCCATCAACTGGCCGGCGAGCCTGCCAAGGCCCAGGCAGCCTGGAAGACGGTCAAGGGCAACGAAGGCGCTGCCGACCTGGCTCGCCTGTGGGTCATCCAGTCGCGTTCGGCCAAGCGCTGATCTGATCTTCGGATCACCAAACAAAAAGGGCCTGGTGCGAACCAGGCCCTTTTTCCATTGTTGCTTGCGAAGCATTTGCCACGTCAGCGGCACTAGCGACACCAGCGGGCCGAGACCGGACGAGGGGCCTTATTTCGGCGCCATGCGGATCGCGCCGTCCAGACGGATGACCTCGCCGTTCAGCATGTCGTTGGTGACGATCTGGTGCACCAGCTTGGCGTAGTCCTCTGGCTTGCCCAGGCGGCTCGGGAAGGGCACGCTCGCGGCCAGTGCGTCCTGCACCTCCTGGGGCATGCCGAACAGCATCGGCGTGCCGAAGATGCCGGGAGCGATGGTCATGTTGCGGATGCCGTTGCGGGCCAGGTCGCGGGCGATCGGCAGCGTCATGCCGACGACGCCGCCCTTGGAGGCCGCGTAGGCGGCCTGGCCGATCTGGCCGTCATAGGCGGCGACCGAAGCCGTCGAGATCATCACGCCGCGCTCGCCGGTGGCTTCCGGCTCGTTCCTGGACATGGCCTCGGCGGCCAGGCGGATCATGTTGAAGGTGCCGATCAGGTTGACCGTGACCGTCTTGCTGAAGGACGCCAGCGGGTGGGCACCCTCCTTGCCGACCGTCTTGATGGCCGGCGCGATGCCGGCGCAGTTGACGAGGCCCATCAGCTTGCCCATGGCGACGGCCGCGGCGACGGCGGCCTGGCCGTCGGCCTCCTGGCTGACGTCGCATTTGACGAAAGCGCCGCCGATCTCGGCCGCCACCTGCTGGCCGCGCTCGACCTGCAGATCGGCGATGACGACCTTGGCGCCGTGGGCGGCCAGCATGCGGGCCGTGCCTTCGCCGAGGCCCGAGGCGCCGCCGGTGACGATGAACACCTTGCCTGCGATTTCCATGATGAGGATCTCCTGGGTTGATTGGTTGACGTAAACGTCAATTGTGGACGACAAAAAAGCCGCGGGGCTCAGGCGCCGCGGCTTTGTTCAAGAAGGCTTGCTCAGGCCAGTGCCGCGAGCGCCTTCTTCATGATGTCGTCGACCGAGCCGACGCCTTCGATGCGGCGGTACTTGGGCGCGTTGGCGTCGCCGGTGGCGGCCCATTGCGAGTAGTAGTCGACCAGCGGGCGGGTCTGCGCGGAATAGACGTCCAGGCGCTTCTTGACGGTCTCTTCCTTGTCGTCCTCGCGCTGGATCAGCTCCTCGCCGGTCTCGTCGTCCTTGCCGGCGACCTTGGGCGGGTTGAACTTGACGTGATAGGTGCGGCCCGAGGCCACATGCACGCGGCGGCCGCTCATGCGCTCGATGATGGCGTCAAAGGGCACGTCGATCTCGAGCACATAGTCCAGCTTGACGCCGGCGGCCTTCATCGCATCGGCCTGGGGGAGGGTGCGGGGGAAACCGTCGAACAGGAAACCCTTGGCGCAGTCGTCCTGGGCAATGCGTTCCTTGACGAGGCCGATGATGATGTCGTCGCTGACCAGGGCGCCCGAATCCATGACGGCCTTGGCGGCCAGGCCCATGGCGGTGCCGGCCTTGATGGCGGCGCGCAGCATGTCGCCGGTGGAGATCTGCGGAATGCCGAATTGCTTGCAGATGAAGGCAGCTTGGGTGCCTTTGCCGGCGCCGGGTGCGCCCAGAAGGATCAATCGCATGGGTCTCCTCGTCTCGTCAGGACTCTGAAAAAGTCCTGCATAAATCAGCGGTTGAGTATCGCATGTGGCCTTTCGGGGGCCTGACGTGTCAACCCTTGATGAGCTGCCTCACGCGCTCCAGATCCTCGGGCGTGTCGACCCCCGGACCCGGCCGCTCCTCGCTGACGTGAACGGCAATGCGTTCCCCATGCCAGAGCACGCGCAACTGCTCCAGCGACTCGATCTGCTCGAGCGGGCTGACGGCCAGCGTCGGGAAGCGGCGCAGGAAGCCGGCGCGGTAGGCGTAGAGGCCGACATGGCGCAGCGCGCCATTCGGCTGGCCCGCGCCATCGCGCCACCAGGCGATGGGCGCGCGCGAGAAATACAGGGCCCGGCCGGCCTGGTCGGTGACCAGCTTGACGACATTCGGGTTCGCGAACTCGGAAGGATCGGTCAGCGCATGCGCGACCGTCGCCATCACGCAGTCGGGCTGCGCGGTCAGCGTGGTCGCACAGGCATCGATCATGGCCGGCGCGATCAGCGGCTCGTCGCCCTGCACATTGACGACGACGGCATCGTCGGCCAGGCCGAGTTGCTCGACGGCCTCGGCGAGGCGGTCGCTGCCGGATGGATGGTCGGCGCGCGTCATCAGCGCGCGCACGCCATGGGCGGCACAGGCAGCCGCCACTTCGGGGGAGTCGGTCGCGACGACGATCTGGCCGGCGCCGGATAGCGCCGCGCGTTGGGCGACGCGCACGATCATCGGCAGGCCGGCGATGTCGGCCAGCGGCTTGTTGGGCAGCCGGGTTGACGCCAGGCGCGCCGGGATGATGACAGTGAAGCTCATTGGTGCGCCCTTCGGCCTGCGGCCTGTCCCGCCAAGCGGGAGCGAGCTTGCTTGGGGCGGCCCGGCGCGGCGCTCACGGTGCGAGCGGCACCGGCGCGCTGGCGGCCTCGGGATCCCAGGGCTTGGCCTCGCTCTCCAGCATCAGCGGAATGCCGTCGCGGATGGGGAAGGCCAGGCGGTCGGCACGGCAGGCCAGGGCGGGGAGCTCCAACCCAGCGCCCTCGCGCAGCAGAGTCAGCGGCCCCTTGCACAGCGGGCAGACCAGCATTTCGATGAGACGTTGATCCATCAGGCGGGAGGGAAGAGTGGGTGCAGTTGGGCGTCCAGCGCGGCCTCGAAGCCGGCGCCGGGCCAGAAGTCTAGCGCCACGACCCAGACGGGCAGGTTGCCGACGCGTCCGGGCGGCAGCTTCACGGCGTCCTTCTCAGTCAGCAGGATGCCGCGCGCGTCGGCGGGCCAGGGCAGGTCGGCGAAATCGGCGTGATCGGGCAGGGCCAGGGTTTCAACGCTCAGGCCGAGGCCGGCCAGCATGTCGAAGAAGCGCTGCGGCCGCGCGACGCCGGCGATGGCCAGCAGCCCGGCACGCTCCCGCAGCGCCAGCAGCGCGTCCATCTGCGCCGGTTTGCCGGCCCACCAGTCGGCCAGTGTCACGGCGCCGGCCAGGCGGCGCTCGGCGACAAAGCCGGGCAGGGCGGTGCTGGGGCGCGCTGCGTTGTAGACGACGAGCTGGTCGGCCATCAGCGGCGCGGGCGGCTGGCGCAGGGGGCCGGCCGGCAGCAATCGGCCATTGCCCAGGCCGCGCTCGTCGAAGACCAGCAAACTCAAGCTCCGCGGCAGCCGCCAGTGCTGCAATCCGTCGTCGCTGACCAGCAGCTGCAGCCGGGGTTCGGCGGCCAGCAGCGCGCGCGCGGCGGCGACCCGGTCGCTGCCCACCGCCACCGGCACGCCGCTGCGCAGATGGATGAGCAGGGGCTCGTCGCCGACCTCGCGCGCCGTCGACACCCGCGTGACGAGGCGCACCCCGTCGCCGTCGCGCCCATAGCCGCGTGACACGACGCCGGCGCGCAGGCCGCGCTCGCGCAGCAGCGCCAGCAGGGCCAGCGTCGTCGGCGTCTTGCCGGCACCGCCGACGATCCAGTTGCCGACGACGATGACGGGGACAGGCAGCTTCTCGACGCGTTTCAGGCCCAGGCGATAGGCCGCACTTCGCAGTGCCAGCAGGCCACGGTAGAGCCAGCTCAAGGGCAGCAGAGCGACGGACAGCGCACCGCCCGTCAGCCACTGTTGCTGCAGGCTATCAGCGAGCGTCAGTTTGCGCGGCGAAGGTGACACGCGTCAGGCCAACGCGGCGCGCGGCGTCCATCACGTTGACGACGGCCTGGTGGGGCGTGGCGGCGTCGGCCGAGATGATCAGCGACGCCTCGGCATTGCCGCCCGAGGCCTGGCGCAGCGCACCGATGAGGATGTCCACCGAGCGGCCTTCCACCGGCTGGCGGTTGACGACGAAGCGGCCGTCGGCGGCGATGCCGACGATGACCTCCTGCGGCCTGTCCTTGAGCTTGTCCGCGTCGGCCGAGGGCAGGGTGATCTGCAGCTCGGTGAACTTGGAATAGGTCGTCGACAGCATCAGGAAGATCAGGATCACCAACAGCACGTCGATGAAGGGGATCAGGTTGATCTCGGGCGGCTCGCGGTGGGGAGAGCGAAAGCGCATGGCGTTCTCGGCGAGTTCAGGCCGTATAGCGGCGCAGCTGACCCAAGAGGCGGTCGGCAGCGGCTTCGAGCTCGAGCACGTACTCCTCGATGCGGCCACGGAAGTAGCGGTAGAACATTAGCGAGGGGATGGCGATCATCAGGCCGAAGGCCGTGTTGTAGAGGGCGATGGAGATGCCGTGCGCGAGCTGGGCGGGGTTGCCGCCGCCGGGCGTCTGGCTGCCGAAGATCTCGATCATGCCCACCACCGTGCCCATCAGGCCCAGCAGCGGCGCCGCCGTGGCGATGGTGCCCAGGGTGTTCATATAGCGCTCGAGCTGGTGCACGGCGCGGCGGCCGGCGAACTCGAACACCAGGCGCAGCTTGCCCTCGGGCATCTGCGGCTCGGCCGTCACGGCGCGCAGGCCGGAGGCCAGCACCTCGCCCAGCAGGGAGTTCTCGGCCAGGCGGTCGACCATGTCGGGCGCGGGCAGTTGCTGGGCGCTGACGTTCATGACGTCCTCCAGCAGCCGCGGCGGCAGGATGCGGCTGGCTCGCAGGCTGGACAGCCTCTCGATGATCAGGGCCAGGGCCACCACGGAGCACAGGAGCAAGGGCCAGATCGGCCAACCGGCGGCTTGTATGATCGAAAACAAGGGCGTCCCCGTCGATGAAAAGGCCCGCAGGCCGACTACAAAAACGGCCGCTGACGGCCGGATGAGTGCGCGGGATTATGGCCCCAGGCTTGCGAGCTTCGGCCCGACCTCGCAGCGGCGAAAGCGTTCCCACAATCCACCGTTGCTGTGGATAACTTTGTGGGCAAGGCCGCTCAAGCAGCCGGCAGAGGCCGTCAAATCAAGGCCTTGGACAAGTTGCCTCCAATTTGAGCAGTGGAATTCGAATTGAAAAACAAGGCCTTATGTGCTCATGACAGCTTCATGACGAGTGAAATGAGCCGAAATTGCCCGCCAGCCCAGTATTGGCGCGGCTGTGGACTTCCCGGCCCGCGCCGGCATTGGGTTTGCGCGTGATTGAGCCTCGCGAAGCCGCATCCGGCCGACGTGTCTGGGGCGTGGCCGGCCTGCTGGAGGCGGTGAGCCAAAGCCTGGCCGAGCGCTTCTCCGTCGTTGCCGTCGGCGGCGAGATCTCCGGCTTCACCCGCGCCGCCAGCGGCCATTGTTACTTCGGTTTGAAGGACGCCGACGGCCAGGCGGCGAGCCTGCGCTGCGCGATGTTCCGCCGCGCGGCGGCCATGCTGGACTTTGCGCCCGGCGAGGGCGTGCTCGTCGAGGTGCGTGGCCGCGTCGCCGTCTACGAGCCGCGGGGGGAACTGCAATTCGTCGTCGAGGCCATGCGCCGGGCCGGCGCCGGCACGCTGTACGAGCAATTCCTGAAGCTGCGCGCGCGGCTCGACGCCGAAGGCCTGTTCGCGGCGGACACCAAACGCGCCTTGCCCAACCACCCGCGGCGCATCGGCGTCGTCACGTCGACCGCCGGTGCGGCCCTGCATGACGTGCTGACGGCACTGGCCCGGCGGGCGCCCCAGGTGGAGGTGGTCGTCTACCCCAGCCCGGTGCAGGGCGCCGAGGCGCCGCCGGCCCTGGTCCGCGCCCTGCAGGCGGCCAATGCGCGCGCCGAGGTCGACGTGCTGCTGCTGGTGCGTGGCGGCGGTTCGCTGGAAGACCTCTGGGCCTTCAACGACGAGCGCGTCGTGCGCGCGGTGGTGGCGTCGGCCCTGCCCGTCGTCTGCGGCGTCGGCCACGAGACCGATGTGACCCTGTGCGACCTGGCCGCCGACCTGCGCGCCCCGACGCCCACGGCGGCCGCCGAGCTGGCCGCGCCGGCGCGCGCCAGCCTGCTGCAGCACCTGGCCGCCCTGGAGCGCGGCCTGACGCTGCGCACCGATCACCGCCTGCAAACCCTGGCCCAGCGCCTGGACCGCCTTGCGTTGCGACTGTCCCGCCCCAGCGACACGCTGGCCCGCCAGCGCCGCCTGTTAGGGCTGCTGGCCCAGCGCGCAGCCGCCGCCCCACGGCGGCGCGTCGAACTGCAAGGCCAGCGGCTGAACCATCTCGAACAGCGCCATGAGCGCGCCCACCGCGAGATCCTGGCCCGCCAGCACATCCGGCTCGATGCGCTTCAGGCCCGCTTGCTGGCGCTGGACCCCCAGCATGTGCTGGCGCGGGGCTATGCCTGGCTGGATGACGGGCAGGGCGGTGCCATCACCTCCGTGCAGGCCCTGCAGCCGGGCCGCGAGGTACGCGCCGTGCTGGCCGACGGCGCCGCCGACATGCAAGTCTTGCGGGTACGGCCTTTGCCGCAAGGGTGATTGGCGCTCCCTACAATCCGCCGCGTTTCCCTTCCCCCCAACACTCTGAGGTTCACACCATGGAACACACGCTGCCCCCGCTGCCTTACCCCATCGACTCGCTGGCTCCGCACTACAGCCAGGAAACGCTGGAGTTCCACCACGGCAAGCACCACAACGCCTACGTCGTGAACCTCAACAACCTGCAAAAGGGCACCGAGTACGAAGCCCTGTCGCTGGAAGAGATCATCAAGAAGGCACCGAACCCGGGCCCGATCTACAACAACGCCGCCCAGATCTGGAACCACACCTTCTTCTGGAACTGCATGAAGCCGCAAGGCGGCGGTGAACCCGGTGGCGCGCTGGCCGCAGCCATCACCGCCAAGTGGGGCAGCTACGCCGCCTTCAAGGAAGCCTTCGTCAAGAGCGCCGTCGGCAACTTCGGCTCGGGCTGGACCTGGCTGGTCAAGAAGGCCGATGGTTCGGTCGACATCGTCAACACCGGCGCTGCCGGCACGCCGCTGACCGGCGCCGACAAGGCCCTGCTGACCGTCGACGTGTGGGAACACGCCTACTACATCGACTACCGCAACCTGCGTCCCAAGTTCGTCGAGACCTTCCTGTCGAACCTCGTCAACTGGTCGTTCGCCGAAGCCAATTTCGCCTGAGCGAATTCCGCTTCGAAGAAGCCGGCCTCGCGCCGGCTTTTTTTATTGCGATACCTGGATCACATGACGGACCAGCGGATAGACCTGGTGCTGCCAGCGCCGCCCACTGAACACGCCGTAGTGGCCCACATTGGGCTGGATGTAGTGGGTGCGCAGATAGGCCTTCAGGCTGCTGGCCAGGTCCTGGGCTGCCAGCGTCTGGCCGACCGCGCAGATGTCGTCGCGTTCGCCCTCCACGGTCAGCAGGGCCGTGCGGCGGATGGCCGCCGGGTTCACGCGCCGGCCCTTGAACATCATCTCGCCGCGCGGCAGGTCATAGGTCTGGAAGACGCGTTCCACCGTTTCCAGATAGAAGTCMGCCGCAAGGTCGGCCACGGCCAGGTATTCCTCGTAGAACATGCGCGTGACCTCGGCCTTGTCGAATTCATCGGCGACGAGATGCTTGTAGTAGTCCTTGAAGGCATTCGTGTGCCTGTCCTGGTTCATGCTCATGAAGGCAGACAGCTGCACAAAGCCCGGATAGACGCGCCGGCCCGCGCCCGCGTGCTGCCAGGGCACATGGCTGATGAGGTTCTTTTTGAACCAGCTGATGGGCTTGCTGGTCGCCAGCTCGTTGACGGCCGTGGGGCTGACGCGGCAGTCGATGGGGCCGGCCATCAGCGTCAGGCTGGCCGGCGTGGCGGGATGGTCGTCCTCGGCCATCACGGCCACGGCGGCCAGGGCGCTGACGCAGGGCTGGCAGACGGCCACCACGTGCGCTTGCGGGCCGATGGCGGCCAGGAAGTCGATCAGGTGGCCGGTGTATTCATCGAGACCGAAGCGGCCAGCCGACAGCGGCACGTCACGCACGTTGTGCCAGTCGGTGACATAGACGTCGTGGTCCTGCAGCAGCGTGCGCACGGTGTCGCGCAGCAGCGTGGCGAAGTGGCCCGACATCGGCGCCACCACCATCACCTTGGGGCTTGGCGGCGCGCCCTCCCTGCGAAAGCGCAGCAGCGTCGCGAAGGGCGTGGTCAAGGCCGCTTCCTCGGTGACCGGCCAGCGTTCGTCGCCGCTGGTGATCTCGCCGATGCGCCAGGGCGGGCGCGTGTGGGTGATCTGGGCCAGCTCGAACACCTTGCCGGCGGCCGACCATTGGCGCACCGGCAGCCAGCCGGCGTCGGCTATGGCCGGCTGTTGCAGGAAGGGCATCGACAGGCGCGTGGCCGCGCGCAGCGGCCACATCAGATCGCTGTGGGCCTGGTAGGCGGGGTACATGGTGGCTCCTGCAAGGCCTGGGTACTTCAGGCAACGCAAGGAGCGCGCCAGCATGGCATGGGCCTTGCGTCGATCCAGCTGCCAAGACCGTCGAGGAGACGCCCATGCCTGTTGCCACGCCGACCCGACCCGCCAGCAAGGCCGCGAAAACCGCGCCCGCCCGCAAGCCCAAGGCCGCGGTGGCGCCCGCGGCCACGCTGACGTTGAGCAGCAAGAACTATTCGTCCTGGTCGCTGCGCGGCTGGCTGCTGACGCGCTTTGCCGGCCTGGCCTTCGAGGAGATCATGGTCTCGCCCGACGATGAGGATGCGCGCAAGGAACTGCTGCTGCTGGCGCCGTCCATCCGCGTGCCCTGCCTGCGCCATGACGGCGTGACGGTCTGGAACAACATGGCCATCGCCGAATACCTGAACGAGAGCTTTCCCAAAGCCGGCCTGTGGCCCGCGGACCGCGTCGCGCGATCCCATGCGCGGGCCATCTGCGGCGAGATGAATTCGGGTTTCGCCAATCTGCGCGCGTCCCTGCCCATGAACCTCAAGGGGCACTTCCCGCGCCACAAGATCTGGGCTGGCGCCAAGCCCGACATCGAACGCGTCACCGAGATCTGGACCGACTGTCTGTCCCGCTACGGCGGCCCCTATCTGTTCGGCGCCAAGCGCAGCGCCGCCGACGCCTTCTTTGCGCCCGTCGTCACGCGCTTCATGACCTACGACGTGCCGCTGAACGCCGCCTGTATGGCGTATTGCAAGACCCTCAGCGCCATGCCCGAGCTCAAGGAGTGGACGTCTGCGGCCAAGCTCGAGCCCGACGAGATCGAGCAACTGGACATGGACTTCTAGCCCCAGGGCTAGTCCCAGGGCGAGGGCACCGGCACCTCGCAGGGCGCCGGCATGTCCACGGTGCCGAAGTCGGCGGGCGACACGATCTCCAGGTACTCCATGTCCGGCGAGTAATCGAACAGGTAATGCACGATGCCGGGGCGCTGGTGCACGCAGTCGCCGGCCTCCACCAGCGTCACCTGGTCGCCGTACATGAACTTGGCCCAGCCCTTGGTCATCAGCACGATCTGGAATTCCGCCTCATGGCGGTGCCATCCCGTGCCCTTTTCAGGGGCCATATTCGCCTTCACAAGGTGCGCGATGACCTTGCCGCCGGTGGCCGCGGCCACGCCGAGGTCGCGGTAGAGGAAGAAGTCTCTCAGCCCGTCGGGGCGCCAGGGCGTGTCCCCGGGCTTGACGTGGGAGAACTGCGTGGCGGACGCATCGTTGGCGGCGTCCACGGGTATCGACAGATCCGACATGAGGGGGCCTCCTGAAAAGCTGCAGGCCCTGGAACACACGCAATATGCGTTCCCGTCGGGGTGGGATGCCAACGCCTTGATGCAGATCATGGCCGCGGCAGGGTGGTGCACTTAGATTGCCGGCGTGAGCGCTCCCCCTCCAGGTTTGTGCGCGGCCGAGGCCGACGCCGGCCTCCTTGCCCCCTTCACGACCTGGCCCGACGGCCAGGCCGGTGCGGCGCTGTCGCAGTTCCAGGTGGCCGGCATGCATTGCGCGGCCTGTTCGGGGTTGATCGAGGCGGCGTTGCTGAAACTGCCGGGCGTCAGTGGCGCGAGCGTGAATCCAGCTTCGGCCCGGCTGGCCTTGCAATGGCTGCCGTCGCGCCTCGCGCTGGCCGATGTGATGGCGGCGCTGCAGGCAGCGGGCTACCGGGCAACGCCCGACGTCGCCGCGCCGGCACGCGAGCTGCGCCGGCAGGAGAGACGGCGCGCGCTGTGGCGGCTGTTCGTCGCGGGCTTCCTGATGATGCAGGTCATGATGCTGGCGACGCCAGCCTATGTGGCTGGCGCGGGCGAGCTGGCGCCCGACCTGGCGCGGCTGCTGTGCTGGGGCAGCTGGGTGCTGACGCTGCCGGTGATGGCCTTTGCGGCCGGACCCTTCTTCAGCGGTGCGTGGCGGCAGCTGCGTGCCGGTCGGCTGGGCATGGATGTGCCGGTGGCGATTGGCATCGCGGTCACGTTTGTTGCCAGCACCGGCGCGCTGTTCGACCCCGGCGGCCCGCTGGGTCATGAGGTCTATTTCGACTCGATGACGATGTTCATCGCGTTGCTGCTGCTGGCACGCTGGTTCGAGCTGGGAGCGCGGCACCGCGCGGCGGACGCGCTGGAGGCGGTCGCGGGCGCCTTGCCCACGGTGGCTGAGCGCTTGCTTGGCAATGGCGGCAGCGAGCGCGTCGCGCCCGAGGCCTTGCGCGTGGGCGACCGCATCCGCGTCGCGGCCGGCGAGGCCTTCGCGGCCGATGGCTGCGTGCTGTCCGGCCAGGGATGGGCCAACGAGGCCCTGCTGACGGGTGAATCCGCGCCGGTCGCCAAGGCAGTGGGCGATACGGTCGTGGCCGGCAGCATCAATCTGGAGGGCTCGCTCATCGTCAGCGTGCTGCGCGTGGGTGCCGACACGACGGCCCAGGGCATCGTCAGGCTGATGCAGCAGGCCCAGAGCCAACGGCCTTCTGTCTACGGTGTGGTCGACCGCGTGGCCGCAGGCTTCACGGCGGTCGTGCTGCTGCTGGCGCTGGGGGCCGGCGTGGCCTGGTGGTGGCTGGACCCCTCGCGCGCATTCGCCGTCGCGGTGGCTGTCCTCATCGTGACCTGTCCCTGCGCACTGACACTGGCCGCGCCCGCGGCCTGGCTCACGGCCAGCGGTGCGTTGGCGCGGCGCGGCCTGTTGCTCACGGATCTGTCGGCGCTGGAGAGGCTGTGTGCCGTCGACACCGTCGTCTTCGACAAGACGGGCACGCTCAGCGAGGACCGCCTGCAGCTGCGCCGGCATTGGGCCCAGGGCGCCGATGCCGATGCACTGCTGGCCGTCGCGCGCAGCCTGGCGGCGCTGTCGCGCCATCCGCATGCGCAGGCCCTGGCGGGCGACGCTGGTGTCTGGACGGACGTGCGCGAACTGGCAGGCCGAGGCGTCGAGGCGCGCGACGCCACCGGCCAGCTCTGGCGCCTGGGTGCACCGGCCTGGGTCAGCGAGCGGCCCGACCCGGCTGCGCGGCTGGCTTTCGGCTGTGGCGACTGCGTGCTGTGGCTGGACCTGGCCGAGGCGCCACGCGCCGACGCGGCCGAAGCGGTCAAGACCTTGCGCGCCCAAGGCATGCGCGTGCGCCTGCTGTCGGGCGACCAACCGGCCGCCGTCGCGCGCATGGCGGCGCTGCTGGACATCGTGCACTGGCGCGCAGGCGCCACGCCCGAGTCCAAGCTGGCCGCCCTGCGTGGCTGGCAGGCGGCGCATGAGCGCGTGCTGATGGTGGGTGACGGCATCAACGATGCGCCGGTGCTGGCCGCGGCCGACGTGCGCATCGCCATGGGGCAGGGCGCCATGCTGGCGCGCAGCGCGGCGGACGCGCTGCTGGTGTCCGGCCGGCTGATGGCGCTGCCGCAGGCCCTCGTGCTGGCGCGCAAGACGCGCCGCGTGCTGCGCCAGAACCTGGCCTGGGCCGCGCTTTACAACCTGGCCTGCGTGCCCTTGGCGCTGACGGGCTGGTTGCCGCCGCTCGCAGCGGGCATCGGCATGGCCTGCAGCTCGCTGTTCGTCGTGCTCAACGCGCAGAGGTTGAACCGCTGATGGACATCCTCTATCTCCTCATCCCCTTCTCGGTCGTGCTGGTGCTGCTCATCGTGGCCGTTTTCGGCTGGGCCGTGAACTCCGGACAACTGGATGGCTTCGAAAACGAGGCTGAACGCATCTTGCTTGACGAGGATCAAGCGGCCTGAGGCACCCGCCGCCAAGAATCGTTCGCATCAGACTGAAGGAGTCGCAATGGCGAACGACAGGGTCCCGGCAGCGCCTGGGACGACATACGAGGACGGGCCGGTGCGCGCATTCGCGCTGGCCGCGGTGCTCTGGGGCGTGGTGGGCATGGCCGTGGGCGTCTTCATCGCCGCCCAGCTGGCCTGGCCCGAGCTGGGTGCCGGCATCCCCTGGCTGAGCTACGGCCGGCTGCGCCCCCTGCACACCAACGCGGTCATCTTCGCCTTCGGTGGCTGCACGCTGATGGCCACCAGCTACCACGTCGTGCAGCGCACCGGCCAGACGCGGCTGTTCGCGCCCATGCTGGCGTGGTTCCACTTCTGGGCCTGGCAGGCCGTCATCGTCGGCGCCGCCATCACCTTGCCGCTGGGCATCACGCGCGGCAAGGAATATGCGGAGCTGGAGTGGCCCATCGGCGTGCTGATCACGATCGCCTGGGTGTCGTATGCCATCGTCTTCTTCGGCACCGTGGGGCGGCGCAAGATCCGCCACATCTACGTGGCCAACTGGTTCTTCGGCGCCTTCATCCTCGCCGTGGCGCTGCTGCACCTGGTCAACGGCGCGGTGCTGCCGGTCAGCTTGTGGAAGAGTTATTCGGCCTATGCCGGCGTGCAGGACGCCATGGTGCAGTGGTGGTACGGCCATAACGCGGTGGGCTTCTTCCTGACCGCGGGCTTCCTCGGGATGATGTACTACTACATCCCCAAACAGGCCGAGCGCCCCGTCTACAGCTACCGGCTGTCCATCGTCCACTTCTGGGCGCTGATCTTCACCTATATGTGGGCGGGCCCCCACCACCTGCACTACACGGCGCTGCCGGACTGGGCGCAGAGCGTGGGCATGATCTTCAGCCTGGTGCTGCTGGCGCCGAGCTGGGGCGGCATGATCAACGGCATCATGACGCTCAGCGGTGCCTGGCACAAGCTGCGCGACGACCCCATCCTGAAGTTCCTCATCGTCTCGCTGTCCTTCTACGGCATGTCGACCTTCGAGGGTCCGATGATGTCGATCAAGACGGTCAACGCGCTGTCGCACTACACCGACTGGACCGTGGGCCATGTGCACAGTGGCGCGCTCGGCTGGGTGGGCCTGATCTCGATGGGGTCGCTGTACCACCTGATCCCGCGCATGTTCGGCCGCACGCAGATGTACTCCAAGCGCGCCATCGAGTTGCACTTCTGGATCGCGACGCTGGGCATCGTGCTCTATATCGCGGCGATGTGGATCGCCGGCGTCATGCAGGGCCTGATGTGGCGGGCGGTCAACCCCGACGGCACCCTGGTCTACACCTTCGTGGAGAGCGTCAAGGCCACCTGGCCCTTCTATGTGGCGCGCCTGCTTGGCGGCCTCCTCTACCTCAGCGGCATGCTGGTGATGGTCTGGAACGTCATCAAGACCATGCAAGCCGGCCAACCGCAGCAAGTGCGCATTCCCGCCGTGCTGGCCCACGCCTGAAGGAGCCGACATGACCACCCAAACTGAACGCGTCACCGGCCACCAGCGCATCGAGACCAGCAATCTGCTGATGATCGTCCTGGTGCTGCTGACGGTCGTCGTCGGCGGCTTCGTCGAGATCGTGCCGCTGTTCTTCCAGCGCTCGACGACGCAGGCGGCGCCCGGCCTCAAGCCCTACACGGCCCTGCAGGTCGCCGGCCGCGACATCTATGTCCGCGAGGGTTGCTACAACTGCCACTCGCAGATGATCCGCCCGCTGCTGGCCGAGACCCTGCGCTACGGCCCCTACTCGACGGCCGGCGAATTCGTCTACGACCGGCCCTTCCAGTGGGGCAGCAAGCGCACCGGGCCCGACCTGCACCGCGTGGGCGGCAAGTACAGCGACGACTGGCACCGCATCCACCTGAACAACCCGCGCGACGTGGTGCCCGAGTCCAACATGCCGGCCTATTCCTGGCTGGTCAATGCGCCGGTCGATGCCGCGGCTTTGCCGGCCAAGCTGGGCGCCCTGCGCACCCTGGGTGCGCCCTACAGCGACGCCGAGGTCCAGGGCGCGGCCCAGGCCGCCGCCGGCAAGACCGAGCTGGACGCCCTCGTCGCCTATCTGCAGGTGCTGGGCACTTCGGCCAAGGAGGCTTCCCGTGGGAATCAATGAACTGCGCGTGGCCGTGACCCTGGTGTCGCTGGCCGTCTTCATCGGCATCGTCGTCTGGGCCTGGCGTGGCCGCTTCGAGGCTGCGGCTGATCTGGCGCTCAAGGGAGATGATCAATGAGCGATTTCTTCAACCAGGGCTGGTCGATCTTTGTCGCCGCCTCTACCGTGCTGGGCCTGGTGGCCTGCATCGTGCTGCTCATCATCGCGAGCCGGCGCCAGCCTTCGGCCGCCGACAACACGACGGGCCACGTCTGGGACGAAGACCTGCGCGAGATGAACAACCCGCTGCCGCTGTGGTGGATGGGCCTGTTCGTGCTCACGATCGTGTTCTCAGGCTTCTATCTGGCCTTTTACCCGGGCCTGGGCAGCAGCGCCGGCAAGCTGGGTTGGACGAGCGTGGGCGAGCACGCCGCTGATCAGGCGCAGCAGCGCGCGACCATGGCCCCGGTGTATGCCGGCTTTGCCGGCCTGACGGCCGAGCAGTTGGCCCACGACCCCAAGGCCCATGCCATCGGTGAGCGCCTGTTCGCCAACAACTGTGCCCAGTGCCATGGCTCGGATGCCAAGGGCTCCAAGGGCTTCCCCAACCTGACTGACAAGGACTGGCTCTGGGGCGGTAGCTTCGAGACCATCACGCAGACGATCACCGAGGGCCGCGAGGGCAATATGCCGGTCATGGCGCCGGCGGTGGGCACGAGCGAGGACGTGCGCAACGTCGCCCACTATGTGCTGTCGCTGTCGGGCAGCCCGCACAACGCGCTGTATGCGCAGCTCGGCAAGCCCAAGTTCACCGCCTGCGCGGCCTGCCACGGCCCGGGCGGCCAGGGCAACCCGGCCCTGGGCGCGCCCAACCTCAGCGACAAGGTCTGGCTGCATGGCTGGGGCGAGGACGCCGTCATGGCCATGGTCAACAACGGCAAGCACAACGTCATGCCGGCCCACGGCGAGCGGCTGACGCCCGAGCAGATCAAGGTGCTGGCCGCCTACGTGTGGGGCCTGTCTCAGTAACTCATGGCCGATTCCGAAGCCGTCATCCGGCTCTACCGTTCCGAGGACAAGATCCACCCACGCGCGGTGGATGGCTTCTACGCGCGCTGGCGCTGGGCCTTCGTGGCGCTGACGCAGGCGGTCTTCTATGGGCTGCCCTGGTTGAGCTGGGGCGATCGGCCGGCCATGCTTTTCGATCTGGCCGCGCGGCGCTTCTACGTCTTCGGCCTGGTGCTCTACCCGCAGGACTTCATCTACCTCGCGGCCCTGCTGATGATTTCGGCCTTCGCCCTGTTCCTGTTCACGGCCGTGGCGGGGCGGGTCTGGTGCGGCTATGCCTGCCCGCAGACGGTCTACACCGAGATCTTCATGCTGGTGGAGCGCTGGTTCGAAGGCGACCGCAACGCGCGCCTGCGACTTCAGAAATCGCCCTGGAACTGGAACAAGCTGTGGCGCAAGGGCGGCAAGCAGCTGGGCTGGATTGCCATCGGCCTGTGGACGGGCTTCACCTTCGTCGGTTACTTCACGCCCATCCGCACGCTGGCGGGCGAAGTGATGGCGCTGGGCCTGGGCCCCTGGGAATCCTTCTGGGTGCTGTTCTATGGCTTCGCGACCTATGGCAATGCAGGCTATATGCGCGAGCAGGTCTGCAAATACATGTGCCCCTATGCGCGCTTCCAGAGCGCGATGTTCGACCGCGACACGCTGATCATCAGCTATGACACCGGGCGCGGTGAGCCGCGCGGCAGGAACACGCTGCGCGGCAAGAAGGGCGAGGCGCGTGTTGAAGCCGTGGGCGACTGCATCGACTGCGGGCTGTGCGTGCAGGTCTGCCCTACCGGCATCGACATCCGCGAGGGCCTGCAGTACGAATGCATCGGCTGCGCGGCCTGCATCGACGTCTGCAACGGCGTCATGGACAAGATGAGCACGTCGCGCGGCCTGATCCGCTACGACACCGAGAACGGGCTGGAACAGCATCTGGGCCGTGGCCAGCGCCTGCGCCGGGTGCTGCGGCCCCGCGTGCTGGTCTACAGCACCGTGCTGCTGCTGATCTGCGGCGGGGTGCTGTTCAACCTGCTCGGGCGGTACAGCTTCCGCGTCGATGTCGTGCGTGATCGCGCGGCGCTGGCGCGGCTGGTGGAGGACGGCTGGATCGAAAACGTCTACCGGCTGCAGATCATGAACGCGACCGAGGCGACCCAGCATTACCGCCTGGCCGCCGATGGCCTGCCCGGGCTGACTCTGAACCAGACGGCCGCCATCGAGATCGGCCCCGCCGAGGCGCGCTGGGTGGCTGTGTCACTGCGCATACCGCCCGAAGCCGCGCAGGCCCTGAAGGCCGGCGCCCATCCGTTGACCTTGCGGGTGCAACGCGAAACCGACGGCAATGGCGATGACGAAACCGTCGCCGAGAAATCCACCTTCGTCGTGCCGCGTTGAGCGGCGGGAGCTCCACATGAAAGTCCTTCCCAACCCCGCATCGCCCTGGCGCCAGCCCATGGTCTGGCTCGTCGTGTCCGGCCCGGCGGCGGTCGTCGTCGCCAGCTTCTTCACGCTGAGTCTGGCCATCCGCCACCCCGACCCGCCGCTGGCGTTGCGCCACAGCACGGCCACGGCCGCCGACGACACCGAGCCCGCCGACCTGCGGGCTCGCGAAGGTGACCCCGTGCCGGCCCTTGTCGCGCGCAACCATGCAGCCACCGGCACCGCGGGCCTGACGCAATGAACGGTGCCGGCGGCCCCTCGCGCATCAAGCGCTTTGCGATGGCCGTGGCCTGGGCGTCTTTCCTCGCGGCCGGCGTGTTGGAAGCCCTGGTGTTCGCGGTCGTCGACCCCGCCGAACTGCGCTGGTTCGGCGCCGCGCCGGTGCAGCTATCGGCCCAGGCGGTCTACACCGTCAGCTTCCTGATCTTCTGGGCCGTCGTCGCGCTGGGCAGCAGCCTGGCGCTGCTGCTCGTCAACTTGCCCGGCGGCGAGGTCAGGCCTTCACGTCACGCACCGGGCTGGCCTCGCTGAGCCCTGCGTTGGCAACGACACGTGCGCCCCGGTCATAGGTCCAGTAGGCCCAGGCCCAGTCCAACAGCACAACAAAACGGTTGCGGAAACCGATCAGGAAGTAGACGTGGGCGAACAGCCAGAACAGCCACGCGAAATAGCCTGAGAAGCGCAGCGGACCGGCCGGCGTGTCCAGATCCACGACGGCGCTGTTGCGGCCGATGGTGGCGAGGTTGCCGTAGTCGCTGTAGCGGAAAGCCTGCGTGGCCTCGCCGCGCAGGTGGCGCTTGATGTTGGCCGCGGCGCAGCGGCCCATCTGCTTGGCACCGGGCGACACGCCCGGCACCGGCCTGGGCTCTTTGCCCGGTGCATGGCTTTGCGCGGCCGCCAGGTCGCCGATGACCTGGATGTTGGGAAAGCCCTTCAGGCTCAGGTCGGGCTCGACGACGACACGGCCGGCGCGGTCCAGCGTGCAAGCGGTGGCATCGGCCAGCGCGCGGCCCAGCGGGGAGGCCGCCACGCCGGCTGCCCAGACGACGCAGCGGCTGTGCAGCCGCTCGGGCCCGGCGGCCGTCGTGACGTCCAGGCCCTCGGCGTCGATGCCGTTGACGCGGGCGCCCAGGTGCACTTCCACGCCCAGTGCCGTCAACTGCTCGCGGGCGCGTTCGCTCAGGCGCTCGGGCATGGCGCCCAGCACGCGCGGGCCGCCTTCCACCAGCAGCACGCGGGCCTGCCTGGGGTCGATGCGGCGGAACTCGCCCGGCAGCGTGTGCCTTGCGATCTCGGCGAAGGTGCCGGCCAGCTCGACCCCGGTGGGGCCGGCGCCGACGACGACGAACTGCAACTGCGCCGCGCGCCGGGCCGGATCGTCTTCGCGCTCCGCTGCCTCGAAGGCCATCAGCACGCGGCGGCGGATCTCGAAGGCATCGTCCAGCGTCTTCAGGCCCGGCGCGTGCTCGGCCCAGTCGTCGCGGCCGAAATAGCTGTGCGTGGCGCCGGCGGCGACGATGAGATGGTCCCAGCGGAGCAGGGCGCCGTCCTTCAGCGTGACCGTCTGCGCCGCGGCATCGATGCCGGTGACCTCGCCGAGCAGCGTCGTCACATTGCGCTGGCTGCGGAAGAGATGGCGGATGGGCGCCGCGATGGACGGTGCCGACAGGCCGGCGGTCGCGACCTGGTAGAGCAGGGGCTGGAAGAGGTGGTGGTTGGTCTTGTCGACGACGGTGACGTCGACTTCAGCGGTGCGCAGGGCACGCGCCGCTTCCAGGCCGCCGAAGCCGCAGCCGATGATGAGGACTTGGGGACGCATGAGACTCATCCTACGCCTCGTTTGCTGCGCCGCAGCATGGAAGGGGTCAAGCGCCGTTTCCTGCTGTTGCAATGGATGCGAAGCTGGGGAGGGCCTTGCGGCGGAGGGCCTCTTAGCATGCGGCGCGTCCTGCACGATGTCTGTCGATTCCCTCACCGCGCCCGCCCATCCCCGACCCGAGCCCACGTCCAGCGCCGACTCGGCCTGGCAGCGCCTGCGCAACGAAGGCCTGCGCGGCCTGTCCTTCCGCCAGGGCCTGCTCGCGGTCTTCCTGCTGATCGCCATGGCCCTGGGCGGTGCCGCGGCCCAGGCCATGCTGGCGTTGGAGCATGTGGCCCTGCAGGGCCGCGAAGCCTCTCAGGACGCCGCCGCCCTGACGGCCCAGGTGCAGCGCCTGGCCGAGCGCACGGTGGCGATGGAGCGCAGCGCGCGCCAGTTCCTGGTGCTGGATGACGGGGCCTTGCGCGAGCGCTTCCAGGCCGCCTGGCAGGAGGCGCGCGACACGCAGTCCGAACTCGCCCATGCGTTGACCGAGCCGGCGACGCACCAGCTCTTCGCCGACTGGGGCGCCCAGGCCGATGCCGCCTGGCGCATCCTGCAAACGCCCGGCCGACTGCGACAGCCCGCCCTGCAGCGCTTGACCCCGCTGTTCGCGCGCCTGCATGGCATCAACCAGGCGCTGGCGCAGCAGAGCCAGCAGGCCATGGACAGACGCAGCGATGCCGTGCTGGCCGAGCTGGAACAACAGCGCCGGCTCATCAGCGCCCTCGTCGTCGGTGCCAGCGTGCTGGCGGTGCTGCTGGCCTTCAGCTTCGGTCACTGGCTGCTGCGGCCGTTGACCCATGTCGAGGCGGCCATCGGCCGGCTCGGTGACAACCACTTCGATGAACCGGTGCAGATCAGCGGCCCGGTCGACCTGCGCCGGCTGGGCCGCCAGCTGGAGTGGCTGCGCCAGCGCCTGGCGACGCTGGAGTCCGACAAGACCCGTTTCGTGCGCCACATCTCGCACGAGCTGAAGACGCCCATGGCCTCCATCCGCGAGGGCGCGGCCCTGCTGCGTGATGGCGTGGCCGGGCCGCTGACGGCCGACCAGGCCGAGATCGTGCGCATCCTCGGCGACAACAGCGCGGCCCTGCAGCTGCAGATCGAGGGCCTGCTGAGCTACCAGGCGCTGGCGTCCGACGCCCAGCAGTTGCGCCGCCGTCCCGTGGAGCTGAAGGCGCTGCTGGAACGTGTCGTCGACGATCAGCGGCTGCTGTGGCGGGCCAGGGATTTGCAGATGCGCATCGATGCGGCCGAATGCGAGGTCCTCGTGGACGGCGACAAGCTGGCGGCCGTGCTCGCCAACCTGCTTGTCAACGCGGTGCGCTTCAGCCCGCCGGGCGGCAGCGTGACGCTGACGCTGGCGCATGACGTGGCCGGCGTGCGCATCGACTGCGCCGACGAGGGCAGCGGCGTGGCGGCCGAGGACGCGCCACGCATCTTCGACCCCTTCTACCAAGGCCGTCACCAGCCGCCGGGCGCTCGTCGCGGCAGTGGTGTCGGCCTGTCCATCGTGCGCGAGGTCGTGCAGGCCCATGGCGGCAGCTGCCGGCTGCTGGCCAGCGCGCGCGGTGCCCATTTCCGGATCGAGATTCCCCATGCGAAGACTGCTTGAGATTGCCCTTTTGCTGCTGCTGGCCGCCTGCCAGACGCCGGCACCCGCGCCAACAGCGCCGACAACGCCGCCCGCGCCGGTCTGCCCGGAGCCGCCCGCGCCGCCGGCCGCCAGCGACGAGGGCGTCAAGGCCCTGCAGGGCTATGCGGCCGATCTGCAAAAGGCCTGGCAGCTCGGCCAGGGCCGCAGCGCCGCCGAGCAGGCCCAGGCCGCCGCCCAGCTCGACGCGCTCGGCACGTCGACCGACCCGCTGCTCGAACCCCTGAAGCCGCTGGCCTCCCTGATGAGCACGCGGCTGGCCGAGCAACGCCGGCTGCAGGACAACCTCGACAAGCTCGGCCAGCAATTGCGCGACGCCCAGCGCCGCACCGAACAGCTCAACGAGAAGCTCGAAGCGCTGAAGGCCATCGAACAGACGCTGCCGGCCAAGCCGGGCGCGAAATGAAACCCCTCGTCCAAGGAGTACCTTGGCCGGCCTTGCAGGCCGCGCTGCGGTTTGGGCCGCAGCTCTTCGCCAGGCACATCCCGCCCACTGGGCGGGATGTGTCCGGGCTCAGCCCCCGAGGGGACGGCGATGCTTGCCGGATCGACCGGCAAGCACATCACCCAAGGCGGGCCGGCTTGGAAGCGGCCCGGCGCTCGCCCCGCGAGACCCGACAGGAGTCTGCATGACGGCACAAGCCACCATCCTCGTCGTCGACGACGACACCGACCTGCTGCGCCTGATGACGATGCGCCTGACGGCCGCCGGCCACGCGGTGCAGGCCGTCTCCAGCGCCGAGGCGGCGCTGGCCCACCTGGCCGTCAAGCTGCCGGCCCTCGTCATCACCGACGTGCGCCTGCCCGGCCTGGACGGCCTGGCCCTGTTCGACGAGATCCGCGCCCGCCACCCCTCGCTGCCCGTCATCCTGCTGACCGCCCACGGCAGCATCCCCGATGCCGTCGAGGCGACGACGCGCGGCGCCCATGCCTATCTGACCAAGCCCTATGACGGCAAGGAGCTGCTGGACAAGATCAACCAGGCCCTGCTGCTGAACCGGCCTGGTCCCGCGCCCTTCGGCGGCGATGGCGCCTGGCGCAGCGAGATCATCAGCCGCAGCCCGCGCATGGCCGAGGTGCTGGCCGAGGCGCGCCTGGTGGCGGGCACCGATGCCAGCGTGCTGATCGCCGGCGACAGCGGCAGCGGCAAGGAGTTGCTGGCCCGCGCCATCCACAAGGCCAGCCCGCGCGCGACCAAGCCCTTCATTGCGGTGAACTGCGCCGCCATCCCGGAGGCCCTGCTCGAATCCGAACTCTTCGGCCATGTGAAGGGAGCCTTCACCGGCGCGCAAGGGCATAGACAGGGCCTGATCCCGGCGGCCGAGGGCGGCACGGTCTTCCTCGACGAGATCGGCGACATGCCGCTGGCCCTGCAGGTCAAGCTGCTGCGCGTGCTGCAAGAGCGCGTCGTGCGGCCGGTGGGCAGCAATGACGCCGTGGCGGTGGATGTTCGCCTGCTGTCGGCCACGCACCGCGACCTGGAACTGGCGATGACGGAGGGCCTGTTCCGGCCTGACCTCTACTACCGGCTCAATGTCGTCAAGCTGAGCCTGCCGGCACTGGCCGAGCGGCGCGAGGACATCGCCTTGCTGGCCCAGCATTTCCTGCAGACGCTGGCCGAGCGCCACCGCAAGCCGGTCAAGGGCTTTGCACCCGATGCGCTGGAGGCCCTGGTGACAGCGCCCTGGCCGGGCAATGTGCGCCAGCTCTACAACGTCGTCGAGCAGGTCTGCGTGCTGGCGACAGCACCGCTGCTGCCGCTGGCCCAGGTGCAGCGCGCGCTGCAGATGCCGCCGGCCGAAGTGCTGAACTACCAGCATGCCAAGCAGCGCTTCGAGCGCGACTACCTGAACCAGTTGCTGAAGCTGACCTCGGGCCAGGTGGCCGAGGCGGCGCGCCTGGCCGACCGCAACCGCACCGAGTTCTATCGCCTGCTGCAAAAGCATGGCCTGGACCCGCAGTTGTTCCGTGCGGAGGCGGCCCCCCTAGCGCCCGCGTCGGCATCCGGCGACAAGAAACTGTCAGACGAATCAAGCGCTTAGCGCCGCAGCCGCGCAGCCTGTCGCCACCCGGCGACAAAAGTGCCGCCCTGGGCCGCTGTTCACCCCCGAGTTTTTTTGCAAGTGCTTGATCTGCAAGGGAAATCGCAGGTTGGCACAGGCCTTGCGCTAAGCCGTTTGTGGCGCCGCCCGGTGCCGCCTTCGATTCACGCATCCTCAGGAGATTTGCATGCGACAAACATCCACCTTCGCCCGACTGCTGACTGCCGCCCTGATGGCGGGTGCCGCGACCGCGAGCTTTGCGGCCGATCAAGCACCGGCCCCGGACCAACAGGTCGCGCAGGCTCAGCCGGCAGGTGACGCCGCCATTACCAGCCAGGCCCAGGCCGCCCTGCAAAAGGACAAGGACCTGCAGGCGCTGCCGCTGACCGTCAGCAGCACCAGCGCCGGCGTGATCGTGCTGAAGGGCGCGGCGCCCACGGCAGACCTGGCCCAGAAGGCCGTGCTGCTCGTGTCGGCCGTGCCGGGCGTGAAGGAAGTGCGCAACGAGATCAAGGTCGGCTGATCGCCGTCACCTTCGATCTCGAGGCCCCGCGCGCCCCCGCGGGGCCTTTTTTCGCGTGACCCCAGATTTCCGGGCCGAGCGCCGGGCCGCCCCAAGCCGGCCCGCTTGGGCGATGTGCTTGCGGCTCAATGCCGCAAGCATCGCCGTCCCCTCGGGGGACCGGCCAGCTCTGCCCGCGTTCAGCAGGGCCGGGCTGGACGAGGGGCTTCAACTCAAACTCGGGAGTTGTTGACCAGCGCCTGCAGCCCCGCCTGATCGAGGATGCGCAACTGGCGCTGCTTGACCTCCATCAGCCCGTCCTCCTGGAACTTGGAGAAGGTGCGGCTGACGGTCTCCAGCTTGAGTCCGAGGTAGCTGCCGATCTCTTCGCGCGTCATGCGCAGCACCAGGCTGGACGCCGAGAATCCGCGCGCCTGCAGGCGCTGCGTCAGGTTCAGCAGGAAGGCCGCGAGCCTCTCCTCGGCGCGCATATTGCCCAGCAGCAGCATGACGCCGTGGTCGCGAACGATCTCGCGGCTCATGATCTTGTGGAACTGGTGCTGCAGCACGTTGAACTCGCGCGACAGGGCTTCCAGGTCGCGGTACTGGATCACGCAGACGGAAGAGTCCTCCAGCGCGACCGCGTTGCAGTGGTGGTGGTCGCTGCTGATGCCGTCCAGCCCCAGCAGCTCGCCTGCCATCTGGAAACCGGTCACCTGGTCGCGGCCGTCCTCGCTGCCGACGCAGGTCTTGAAGAAACCGGTGCGCACCGCGTACAGGGCCTCGAAGCGGTCGCCGTTGCGGAACAGGTGGTCGCCACGCTGCACGCTGCGGCGCTTCTCCACCAGGCCGTCGAGCTTCTGCAGCTCGCCGGCGTTCAGGCCCACGGGCAGGCAGAGTTCCCGCAGATTGCAGCTGGCGCAGGCCACCTTGAGGGGCTCGAGCGCGGAGCAGGGCTTCGAGGGCATGTCGGGAGTGATCGGCACGCTCATCGGGCTAGTCAGGGTGGTCAGCATGGAACACATTGTTCTCGGCGGCACCCGCAGCGGCCTTGACCTGGATCAACGCCCTGGGTTGTTCCTGTCGGCACAGTGAGGGCATGCCCGCTGTCACAGACCGCCCCATCGATGCCGACCTGCTGCGCCGCCATGACGTGGCCGGCCCACGCTACACGTCCTATCCCACCGCCGACCGCCTGGTCGAGGCCTACCAGGGGCCTCAGCACCTGCAGGCGCTGCGCCAGCGCGGCACGGCGCAGCCGCTGTCGGTCTATGTCCACATCCCGTTCTGCGAGCAGCTCTGCTATTACTGCGCCTGCAACAAGATCATCACCAAGCACCATGAGCGCGCCCAGCCCTACCTGGCCGCGCTGGAAGTGGAGATGGACCTGGTCGCCGAGGCCATGGGAGGCACGGCGCCGGTATCGCAGTTGCACCTGGGCGGTGGCTCACCGACCTTCCTGTCCGACACCGAGCTGAGCTCGCTGATGGACGCGCTGCACCGGCGCTTCAAGCTGCTGCCGGGTGCCGAGCTGTCCATCGAGGTGGACCCGCGCACGGTGGACGCCGCGCGGCTGGCGCATCTCCGTGGCCTGGGCTTCAACCGCCTGTCCTTCGGTGTGCAGGACTTCGATGCCGCCGTACAGAAGGCCGTGCACCGCGTGCAGCCGTTGGAGCAGGTGGCCGCGCTGATGCTGCGGGCCCGCGAACTGGGGTTCTCATCCACCAACGTCGACCTGATCTACGGCCTGCCGCTGCAGACACCGGCGAGCTTCGCCCGCACCATCGCCCAGGTGGCGGAACTGCGCCCGGACCGCATCGCGATGTACGCCTATGCCCACCTGCCGCAGCGCTTCAAGCCGCAGCGCCGCATCGTGGCCGAGTTGCTGCCCCCTGCGGGTGACAAGCTGGCCATGCTGTCCGGCGCGATCAGTGCGCTGCTGGGCGAGGGCTACACCTATATCGGCATGGACCATTTCGCGCTGCCGGAAGACTCGCTGGCCGTGGCCAAGCGCCAGGGCCTGCTGCACCGCGGTTTCCAGGGCTATTCCACGCAGCCGGACTGCGACCTCGTCGGCCTGGGCGTGTCGTCCATCAGCCGCGTGGGCGCCACCTATGCGCAGAACGCCAAGACCATGGACGAGTACGAGGACGCCCTGCGTCAACGCCAGCTGCCCGTGCAGCGCGGCCTGGCCCTGACGCGCGATGACCTGCTGCGCCGCGCCGTCATCATGGCGCTGATGTGCCAGGGCCGCGTGGAGTTCGAGTCCATCGCGGCGTCCTACCTCGTCAACGTGCCCGCCTACTTCGCACCCGAGTTCGAGCGCCTCGGCCAGCTCGCGGACCAGGGCCTGGTCGTGCTGGAACCCGGCGCCATCCAGCTCACGCCGCTGGGCTGGTATTTCGTGCGCGCCGTGGCCCTGGTCTTCGACCGCTATCTGCAGGCCGACGCCAGCCGCGAGCGCTTCTCCAAGATCATCTGATGGCGCTCGATGCTGCGCTCATCGCGTCAGTCACGCTGATGGGCCTGGCCGGCATGCCGCATTGCGCGGCCATGTGCAGTGCGCCCTGCGCACTGGCCGCCGGCCGGCAGCCGACCAAGCTGCTGGCCGGCCGGCTGCTGGGCTACGCGGCTGGCGGCGCCGTGGCGGCGGCGTCCGCCGCAGCGCTGGCACGCGCGTCCCAGAGCGTCACGCTGCTGCAACCTGCCTGGGCCTTGCTGCAGGCGGCGCTGCTGCTGTTCGGCCTCACGCTGCTGGCGCGTGGCCGCGTGCCGGCGTGGCTGGGGGCCGTGCGCTGGCGCCCGCAGCCGCGCCACGCCTTCGCCGTGGGCGTGGCCTGGGTGGCGATGCCCTGCGGCTTGCTGCACGCGGCCCTGCTGCTGGCGGGGCTGTCGGGTTCGCCCTGGAGCGGCGCCGCGGCGATGGCCGGCTTCGCGCTGGCCAGCACGCCGGGCCTCGTCATCGCGCCGCTGTGGCGCGCGCGGCTGCTGCGGCGCGGCGCGGGCGGCGAGGTGCTGGCACTGCGAATGGCCGGGCTGGCGTTGGCCGCCGGTGCCGCATGGGGTTTGCTGCATGGGGTGTGGCAGCGGCAGCTGCTGGCCTGCTGAGCCGGCCATAAACTCGCCGGGTTTCGATTTCACTCGTCCTGTCGCGGAGCCCCCATTCATGTCCCAACACATCAAGGTGCCGGAAGGCGGCCAGAAGATCACGGTCAATGCCGACTTCTCCCTGAACGTGCCCGACCATCCCATCATTCCCTACATCGAAGGCGACGGCACCGGCCTGGACATCACGCCCGTCATGCTCAAGGTGGTGGACGCGGCCGTGGCCAAGGCCTATGGCGGCAGCAAGAAGATCCACTGGATGGAGGTCTACGCCGGCGAGAAGAGCACCCGGGTCTATGGCCCCGATGTGTGGCTGCCTGACGAGACGCTGCAGGCCGTGAGGGACTATGTCGTCTCCATCAAGGGGCCGCTGACCACGCCCGTGGGCGGCGGCATCCGCTCGCTGAACGTCACGCTGCGCCAGGAGCTGGACCTCTACGTCTGCCTGCGCCCGGTGCAGTACTTCGACGGCGTGCCCAGCCCCGTGAAGGAGCCCCACAAGGTCGACATGGTCATCTTCCGCGAGAACTCGGAGGACATCTACGCCGGCATCGAGTACGAGGCCGAGAGCGACAAGGCGAAGAAGCTCATCAAGTTCCTGCAGGACGAAATGGGCGTCAAGAAGATCCGCTTCCCGAACACCTCGGGCATCGGCATCAAGCCGGTCAGCCGTGAAGGCACCGAGCGCCTGGTGCGCAAGGCCATCCAGTACGCCATCGACAACAACAAGCCCAGCGTGACCATCGTGCACAAGGGCAACATCATGAAGTTCACCGAGGGTGGCTTCCGTGACTGGGCCTATGCGCTGGCGCAGAAGGAATTCGGCGCCCAGCCCATCGATGGCGGCCCGTGGTGCAAGTTCAAGAACCCGAAGACGGGGAAGGACATCACCATCAAGGACAGCATCGCCGACGCCTTCCTGCAGCAGATCATCCTGCGCCCGGCCGAGTACAGCGTCATCGCGACGCTGAACCTGAACGGCGACTACATCTCCGACGCGTTGGCCGCCCAGGTCGGCGGCATCGGCATCGCGCCGGGCGCCAACATGAGCGACTCCATCGCGATGTTCGAGGCCACCCACGGCACGGCGCCCAAGTACGCCGGCAAGGACTATGTGAACCCGGGCTCGGAGATCCTGTCCGCCGAGATGATGCTGCGCCACATGGGCTGGACGGCGGCTGCCGACCTCATCATCAGCGCCATGGAAAAGGCCGTGCTGAGCAAGAAGGTGACCTATGACTTCGCCCGCCTGATGGACGGCGCGACGCAGGTGTCGTGCTCGGGCTTCGGTCAGGTCATGATCGACCAGATGCAGTGACGCGGCGGGGCCCGGCCCGGTTCCGGCTTGCCAGCCCCGCCTCGCAGGAGCGCGGGGCTTTTTGTTGCCCGCAGCGGCCCCAAAAAGGAAAACCCCGGCGTCGGGCCGGGGTTTTGGGAGGGCTCGTGGTGCTTCACGAGCCATCCGTTAGCAGGCATTGCATAAGGTCAACGCCTGGTATCAGACTGTATGGAATAAATCAGCCCGTTGGCTTGCTGTTGCATTACGGACTTCACCTGAGCGTGAAAACGCAACGCAGCTGCTAAAAGCAAAAAAGGGCGCCACCGGCGCCCTTTCGCTTCAGCAGCGCTGCATCAGCCGGCCAGCGACGCCAGCGCCGCATTGAACGTGGCGCTGGGGCGCATGACCTTGTCCAGCTTGGCCGTGTCCGGCAGGAAGTAGCCGCCGATGTCCGTCGGCTGGCCCTGGACGGCTTTCAGTTCGTCGGCGATCTTGGCTTCGTTGGCGGTCAGCGTCTCGGCCAGGGGCTTGAAATGGGCGGCCAGTTCGGCGTCCTCCGTCTGCTCGGCCAGGGCCTGGGCCCAGTACAGCGTCAGGTAGAAATGGCTGCCGCGGTTGTCGAGTTCGCCCGTCTTGGGGCTCGGGCCCTTGCCGTTGTCCAGCAGCTTGCCGGTGGCGGCATCCAGCGCCTTGGCCAGCACCTTGGCCTTGGCGTTCTTGGTCTTGATGCCGACGTCTTCCAGGCTCACCGCCAGTGCCAGGAACTCACCGAGCGAATCCCAGCGCAGGTGGTTTTCCTCCACCAGCTGCTGGACATGCTTGGGGGCCGAGCCGCCGGCGCCGGTCTCGTACATGCCGCCACCAGCCAYCAGCGGCACGATGGACAGCATCTTGGCCGAGGTGCCCAGCTCCATGATGGGGAAGAGGTCGGTCAGGTAGTCGCGCAGGATGTTGCCGGTGGC
Source organism: Roseateles sp. P1_C1_2 (assembly GCF_056406535.1). NCBI lineage: Bacteria > Pseudomonadati > Pseudomonadota > Betaproteobacteria > Burkholderiales > Sphaerotilaceae > Roseateles > Roseateles sp. P1_C1_2. Next base: position 66,965 of record NZ_JBFUAB010000025.1, on the reverse strand, counting down.
GCTGATGGTGTCCAGGCCGCGGATGACGCGCTCCAGCGTGTAACGCATCGCGCGCACCTGGCTCATGATCTGGATGTCCAGGCCCGAGGTGTTGTGCTCGTGCAGATACATCTTGACCTTGGTGATCAGCTGCGCCTCGTGCGGGCGGTACTGGTCCAGCCAGAACACCACCGGCATGCCGGAGTTGCGGGCGCGCGTGACGGCCAGCTTCACCCAGTCGCGGATGGCGGCGTCCTTGCACTGGCACATGCGCCAGATGTCGCCCTGCTCGACGTCCTCGCTCATCAGCACTTCGCCGGTGGCGAGGTCGGTGATGTTGGCGACGCCGTCTTCGGGAATCTCGAAGGTCTTGTCGTGCGAGCCGTATTCCTCGGCCTGCTGGGCCATCAGGCCGACGTTGGGCACGGTGCCCATGGTGCGCGGGTCGAAGGCGCCATGCCATTTGCAGAAGTTGATGATCTCCTGGTAGATGCGGGCGAAGGTCGACTCCGGCATCACGGCCTTGACGTCCTTCAGGCGGCCGTCGGCACCGTACATCTTGCCGCCGCTGCGGATCATGGCCGGCATGGAGGCGTCGACGATGACGTCGTTGGGTGAATGGAAGTTGGTGATGCCCTTGGCCGAATCGACCATGGCCAGCTCGGGGCGGTGTTCGTGGCAGGCATGCAGGTCGCGCTTGATCTCGTCCTGCGTGCTCTGCGGCAGCGTGGCGATCTTGGTGTACAGGTCCACCATGCCGTTGTTGACGTTGACGCCCAGCTCGTCGAACAGCTTGGCGTGCTTCTCGAAGGCCTCGCGGTAGAAGATGCGCACGCAGTGGCCGAACACGATGGGGTGGGACACCTTCATCATGGTGGCCTTCACGTGCAGGGAGAACATCACGCCGGTCTTGCGCGCGTCCTCGATCTCCTTTTCATAGAAGGCCAGCAGGGCCTTCTTGCTCATGAACATCGAGTCCACCACCTCGCGGTCCAGCAGCGCGACCTTCTGCTTCAGCACGATGGTCTTGCCGCTCTTGGTGAGGAGCTCCATCTTGACGTCGCGGGCGCGGTCCAGCGTCATGGACTTTTCGCCGTGATAGAAGTCGCCGTCGTGCATGTGCGAGACGTGGGAGCGCGAGGCCTGGCTCCAGTCGTCCATGCGGTGCGGGTTCTTGCGGGCGTATTCCTTGACGGCCTTGGGCGCGCGGCGGTCGGAGTTGCCTTCACGCAGCACCGGGTTCACGGCCGAGCCGATGCACTTGTTGTAGCGGGCGCGGATGTCCTTCTGCTCGTCGGTCTCCGGCTTCTCGGGGTAGTCCGGGATCGCATAGCCCTTGCCCTGCAGTTCCTTGATGGCGGCCTTCAACTGGGACACCGAGGCGCTGATATTGGGCAGCTTGATGATGTTGGCCTGGGGCTTGAGCGTCAGCTTGCCCAGTGCGGCCAGGTTGTCGGGGGCGCGCTGCTCCGGCGTCAGCAGTTCAGGGAACTGGCCGAGGACGCGGCCGGCCACCGAGATGTCGCTGGTGACGACGTCGATGTCCGCCGCCGCCGCAAAGGCCTGCACGACCGGAAGCAGCGATGCAGTGGCCAAGCGGGGGGCTTCGTCGGTCAACGTGTAAACAATCTGGGTCTTTTCGGCGGTCATGAGCGTGTTCCGGTAGATGGGCAATCCTGTTGCGGGCAGCGCCTGGGCGGTGCGCGCAACACGTAACTCTAGCAAGCCGGGGCGCTTGCCGGTCGAGCGGGCCCGCCAATGCAAAAGCCCCGTGGCGTCAGTCCACGGGGCTTTTGATGGGCGAGCTCAGTTCAGGACGCCAGTTGCTGTTGCTGCTGCTCGGCGGCGAGGGCAGCGGCTTCCATGGGCGTGATGTTCTGGGCGAGCTGGCCTTTGGGACCCTGCACCAGGTCGAACTGCACCTGGCTGCCCTGTTTCAGCGTCCGGAAGCCTTCCATCTGGATCGCTGAAAAATGGGCGAAGACGTCATCCCCGCCCGCCTCCGGCTCGATGAATCCGAAGCCCTTGGCATCGTTGAACCACTTGACTTTGCCCAGCGCCATCATCTTGTCTCCATTCTCTGTGGCACCTCTCGACGGAGGCGGACGCATTCTGGTAGCGCAATAAAAAGCGTCAATTCGGGACCTTCCCGGCCGGGTTGACCCGAAGCTACTTGCAATTTCGGGGGGTGTCGCCACTTGCCCGCGGTCGGCGCGAGGAATACCCCCGTCGATAGAATCCCGACATGCCTGTGCTCCCCGTTTCTTTACCGCGAAACCAGTCGACTCCGCCCCCGCCCGTGCCTCCTCTGAAGCCGGGCAAGGACRAAGGCGACGGGGCGGTCGTCGTCGAGCGCCAGACGCAGAAAACCGAGCCCCCCCGGCTCTACCAGGTTCTGCTGCTGAACGACGATTTCACGCCAATGGAGTTTGTAGTCATGGTTCTGCAGGAATTTTTCCGGCATGACCTCGATACGGCGACGCAGATCATGCTCAAAATCCACCATGAGGGTCGCGGGGTCTGCGGTGTGTTCACCAAAGACGTCGCCGCGACCAAGGTGGAGCTGGTTCTGGCCGCCTCACGGCGTGCCGGCCACCCCCTGCAGTGCATTATGGAGGCCGCATGATTGCGCAAGAGCTTGAAGTCAGTTTGCACATGGCGTTTGTCGAAGCACGCCAGCAGCGGCACGAATTCATCACCGTCGAGCACTTGCTGCTCGCGCTGCTGGACAATCCCAGCGCGGCCGAGGTGCTGCGCGCCTGCGCCGCCAACCTGGACGACCTGCGCAAGAGCCTGACGCAGTTCATCAAGGAAAACACGCCCATGGTGGGCGGCAGCGACGAGGTGGACACCCAGCCCACGCTGGGCTTTCAGCGCGTCATCCAGCGCGCCATCATGCATGTGCAGAGCACCGGCAGCGGCAAGAAGGAAGTGACCGGCGCGAACGTGCTGGTGGCGATCTTCGGCGAGAAGGATTCGCACGCCGTCTACTACCTGCACCAGCAGGGTGTCACGCGCCTGGACGTCGTCAACTTCATTGCCCACGGCATCAAGAAGACCGACCCCGAGCCGCCCAAGAACCCCGAGGGCCAGGCGCCCGGTGGCCAGGAGGGCGAGCGCGAGGAAGGCGAGGGCGGCAGCGCCAAGGCGTCGCCGCTGGAGCAGTTCACGCAGAACCTCAACCAGCTCGCCAAGGACGGCAAGATCGATCCGCTGATCGGTCGCGAGGCCGAGGTCGAGCGCGTCGTGCAGGTGCTGTGCCGCCGGCGCAAGAACAACCCGTTGCTGGTGGGCGAGGCTGGCGTCGGCAAGACCGCCATCGCGGAAGGCTTGGCCTGGCGCATCACCGAGGGCGAAGTGCCCGAAGTGCTGGCGGACAGCGTCGTTTATTCGCTGGACATGGGCGCGCTGCTGGCTGGCACCAAGTACCGGGGTGACTTCGAGCAGCGCCTGAAGGCGGTGCTGAAGGCGCTGAAGGACCAGCCCAATGCCGTGCTGTTCATCGACGAGATCCACACGCTGATCGGCGCCGGTGCGGCGTCGGGCGGCACGCTGGACGCGAGCAACCTGCTCAAGCCCGCCCTCAGCTCGGGGGCGATGAAGTGCATTGGTGCGACCACCTTCACCGAATACCGCGGCATCTTCGAGAAGGACGCTGCACTGAGCCGCCGCTTCCAGAAGATCGACGTGCCCGAGCCCTCGGTCGAGCAGACCATCGAGATCCTGAAGGGGCTGAAGAGCCGCTTCGAGGAGCACCACTCGGTCAAGTACGCCCTGGGCGCGCTGCAGGCGGCCGCTGAGCTGTCGGCCAAGTACATCAACGACCGCCACCTGCCCGACAAGGCCATCGACGTCATCGACGAGGCCGGTGCCGCCCAGCGCATCCTGCCCAAGAGCAAGCAGAAGAAGACCATCACCCGCACCGAGGTCGAGGACATCGTCGCCAAGATCGCGCGCATCCCGCCCGCATCGGTCAACAGCGACGACCGCAGCAAGCTCAAGACGCTGGACCGCGACCTGAAGAGCGTCGTGTTCGGCCAGGACCCGGCCGTCGACGCGCTGGCCGCCGCCATCAAGATGGCGCGTTCGGGCCTGGGCCGGCCGGACAAGCCGGTCGGGTCATTCCTCTTCAGCGGCCCGACGGGCGTCGGCAAGACGGAAGTGGCCAAGCAGCTCGCCTACATCCTGGGCATCGAGCTGATCCGCTTCGACATGTCGGAATACATGGAGCGCCATGCGGTCAGCCGCCTGATCGGCGCGCCTCCGGGCTATGTCGGTTTCGACCAGGGCGGCCTGCTGACCGAGGCCGTCACCAAGAAGCCGCATGCGGTGCTGCTGCTCGACGAGATCGAGAAGGCCCACCCGGACGTCTTCAATGTGCTGCTGCAGGTCATGGACCACGGCACGCTGACCGACAACAACGGGCGCAAGGCCGACTTCCGCAACGTCATCATCATCATGACGACGAATGCGGGCGCCGAGGCACTGAACAAGGCCACCATCGGCTTCACCAACTCGCGCCAGCAGGGCGACGAGATGGCCGACATCAAGCGCCTGTTCACGCCGGAGTTCCGCAACCGCCTGGATGCCATCGTGTCCTTCCGCCCGCTGGACGAGGAAATCATCCTGCGCGTGGTCGACAAGTTCCTGCTGCAACTGGAAAGCCAGCTGCAGGAGAAGAAGGTCGAGGTCAGCTTCTCCGACGCGTTGCGCAAGCATCTCGCCAAGAAGGGTTTCGATCCGCTGATGGGGGCGCGGCCGATGCAGCGCCTCATCCAGGACACCATCCGCCGCGCGCTGGCCGACGAGTTGCTGTTCGGCAAGCTGGTCGACGGTGGCCGCCTCAGCGTGGATGTGGACGACAAGGGCGAGACGGTGCTGGACATCCAGCCCACGCCGCCCAAGCCGGCCAAGGACAACAAGCCCAAGGCGGAGCCGGCGACGGCTTGAGCCATCAGGCCTGAACGCGAAGGGACGCTGCGGCGTCCCTTTTTCATTTCAGCCCGTGGCCGGGTCCTGCCGGAAGAAGCCCGCCAGCAACTCGTACATCGCGGGCTCCTCGGCGCGCATCGCGGCCGGCGCTACGAAGAAGGCCTCTGCCGCGACGGCGAAGAACTCCTCGACGGCCTCGCCGCCATAGGGGTCGATCAAGGTTTCCTCGCCGGCGTCGATGCGCTCGCAGAATTTCTCCCACTCGGCGTCGATGACGGTGATCCAGCGTTCGCGCTCCGTCGCATCGAGCGGCGGCACCCCATCGGCCATGCCATCGCGCATGTCGATGACATGGGCGAACTCGTGGATGACGACGTTGTAGACCGCATCAGCGCCGAACTCGGCCGGGTCGTCGCTGACGGCGATGGCATTCCAGGTCAGCATCAGCGGCCCGCCTTCCATGGCCTCGCCGGCCAGTTCCTCGTCGTACTCGTGGACGACGCCGTCCTCGTCTTCGAAGCGGCGCTGGGCGACCACTTCGCCCTCATGCATGACGATGCCGACAAAGCCGTCATACCAGGACAGGCCCAGCCGCAGCACCGGCAGGCAGGCCTGGGCCGCGACGGCCACGGCCACCTCGTCGCTGACCTCGAAGCCGCCGACACCGTGGAATTCCTTGGTCGACAGGAAGAGGCTGGACAGCCGCCGCAACTCAGTGAGGTCGTCCTTGCTGCGCTGAGCCAGGAAGGGGTAGCGCAGCAGCGTCAACTGCCACAGCGCATCGGGGATGGCATGGCGGTCGAGGGCGCGCTGTTCACGCCAACTGCGCAAGGCTTTCAGGATCACAGCGGCAGGCGTTGCAGGCCAGCGGCCGACAGACGGATCACGTCGCCGCGCGGCGGTAGGGCCTCGGGATCCCAGTCGGACAGCACGACGCGCTGCAGACCGTCACCCAGGCTGTGCAGCGCGGGGCGGTGGGTGTGACCGTGGATCATCGTCGTCGCACCCGCCTCGCGCAGCAGCGCTCGGCAGGCCTCGGCGTCGAGGTCGGTGGCCATCAGCTGCGTTGCCTGGGCGGCGCGGCTGCCTTCGCGCATCTGCCGGCCAAGTGCCTGGCGAGCGGCCAGCGGTTGGGCCAGCAGCTCGGCCTGCCATTGCGGCGAACGCACCTGGCGGCGAAAGGCCTGGTAGGCCGTGTCGGCCAGGCATTGGGCGTCGCCATGCACGAGCAGCCAGCGCCGGCCGAAGGCGTCCAGCACGCTGGGGTCGGGCAGGGCAGTCATGCCGGCGTCCGCAAGCAGATCCGCACCGACGAGGAAGTCGCGGTTGCCGTGCATGAAGAAGAGGTCCAGCCGCCGCGACGCATCGCGCAGCAGGCGCACGACGCCGGCCTCGAAGGGCTCATGGCGGGCGTCGTCACCGACCCAGACCTCGAAGATGTCGCCGAGCAGCAGCACCGCTTGCGCGGGCGTCTCGGCGAGGTGTTGCTCAAGCCGGGCGGTCGTTGCCGGCGTGTCAGGCCCGAGGTGCAGATCGGACAGCAGGTCGACCTGCTGCCACYGCGCCGGGGCCGTCAGCGTGTGGATCAAACCTCGACGGCTTTCTCGATGATGACGTCCTCGACGGGCACGTCGCCATGGCCGCCCTTGGTGGCGGTCTTGGACTTCTCGATCTTGTCGACGACGTCCTTGCCCTCGACGACCTTGCCGAAGACGGCATAGCCCCAGCCGGACGGGCTCTCGGACTTGAAGTCCAGGAAGCCGTTGTTGGTCGTGTTGATGAAGAACTGCGCCGTGGCCGAGTGCGGCGCATTCGTGCGCGCCATGGCCAGCGTGTAGTGGGCGTTTTTCAGGCCGTTGTTGGCCTCGTTCTGGATCGGCGCCTCGGTGGGCTTCTGGTTCATGCCGACCGCGAAGCCGCCGCCCTGGACCATGAAGCCCTTGATGACGCGGTGGAACACCGTGCCGTCATAGTGGCCGCTGCGGACGTAGCTGAGGAAGTTGGCGACCGACAGCGGGGCCTTCTCGGCGTCCAGCTCGATGAGGATGTCGCCGTGGTTGGTGGTGAGTTTGACTTGGCTCATTTTTTGGCGGGCTCGATGAGAGCCTTGTTGATGATGATGGCTTTGACGGGCAGATGCTGGTGCATCTGATAGGGCGCGACCGGGGTCGTGCGGATCTTGTCGACCACGTCCATGCCCTCGATGACCTGGCCGAAGACGGCATAGCCGGTGGCCGGATTGTCCGGCTCGCCGTCCAGCGCGATGTTGTCGGCCACGTTGATGAAGAACTGGGCGGTGGCCGAGTTGGGGTCGTTGGTGCGCGCCATCGCGATACTGCCGCGCACATTGCTCAGGCCATTGTGCGATTCCAGCGGAATGGGCGGTTTGACGGGGCGCGGTTGCAGCATCTGCTGCGGGCGCTGGGCCAGCTTGGCGTCATAGCCGCCGGTCTGGATCATGAAGTTCTCGATGACGCGGTGGAAGACGATGCCGTTGTAGTGGCCGGCCTTCACATACTGCACGAAGTTGGCGACGGACTTGGGCGCCTTCTCGGCGTTCAGCTCGATGCGGATGTCGCCCTCGGTCGTCTGCAGCCTGACGGTCTGGGCTTGGGCGCCGAGCGTGGCCAGCAGGCCGGCGAGGAAAAGGGGAAGGAGCTTGGTCATGGGAGGCGGGGGGTTAGCGGGTGCGCAGCTCGCGGGTCAGGGCCAGCGTGCGGTTGATCTTGCCGGCCAGCGTGTCGCTGGGCATCAGCGCGGCCTTCTGGGCTCGCTGGTAGGCGCGCAGGGCCAGGCGCACCAGCACGTCGCCCATGTTTTCCTGGGCCTGGGCATGCTCGGGATGCAGGCGCAGTGCCTGCTCCAGCGCGCTCTTGGCTTCGTCAAGTTCGCCGGCGGCGGCATGCAGCACGGCGAGATTGTTGTAGGGGTCGGCCAGATCGGGGAAGTCCTGCGTGAGGCGGGTGAAGATGAGCATCGCCTGGGGGCGCTGGCCGAGCTCCATGCGCATGACGCCCAGGGCGAAGCGCAGTTGCAGGTCGTCGGGCTGGCGGGTCAGGGCCTGTTCGAGCTGTTCGACGGCCTGGCCTTTCTGGCCGGCCAGCCACAGGCGCTGGGCGCTGGCGAGATCGTCGGCCCGGGCCGGCACCGCGGCCAGCGCCAGGACCAGCACGACGGGCATCAGAAGGATGTGGAGTGGCAGGCGCATGAGGGTAGACGCGGGGGGCGGCAGGAAGGACGACAACAAAGGTCGGCCGCTATACTGAATTCATTCTATGAGCCCCGCCTGGGCGGACCCGGTGCGGGGCTTCTTGTTGGTGGCTGCTGCCCTCGTTTTTCATGTCCCTGCGCGTTCACAACTCCCTCAGCCGAGATCTCGAAGACTTCCAACCGCTCGTGCCTGGCCAAGTGCGCATGTACGTCTGCGGCATCACCGTCTACGACCTCTGCCACATGGGCCATCTGCGCATGAACATGGCGTTCGACGTCATCTATCGCTGGCTGCGCGCCAGCGGGTATGGCGTCACCTATGTGCGCAACATCACCGACATCGACGACAAGATCATCAAGCGCGCCGTCGAGCGCGGCATCACGATCCGCCAGCTCACCGAAGAGATGAGCGCCGCGATGCATGAGGATTTCGCCGCCGTCGGCCTGCTGCGACCCGACCACGAGCCGCGCGCGACCGAGTACGTGCCGCAGATGCTGTCGCTGATCGAGCGCCTCGAGCAGCGCGGCCTGGCCTATCGCGCCGAAGGCGGCGACGTGAACTACGCCGTACGCAAATTCGACGGCTACGGCAAGCTGAGCGGCAAGGAGCTGGACGACTTGCGCGCCGGTGAGCGCGTGGCCGTGGACGACGGCAAGCTCGACCCGCTGGACTTCGTGCTCTGGAAGGCCGCCAAGGCCGAGGAGCCGGCCGACGCCAAGTGGGCCGCCCCCTTCGGCGAAGGCCGCCCCGGCTGGCATATCGAGTGCTCGGCCATGAGCTGCGCGCTGCTCGGCGAAAGCTTCGACATCCATGGCGGCGGCACGGACCTGCAGTTCCCGCACCACGAGAACGAGATCGCCCAGAGCGAGGGTGCCGGCTACGACTTCGCGAAGTATTGGCTGCACAACGGCTTCCTGAATGTCGACGGCGAGAAGATGTCCAAGAGCCTGGGCAACTTCTTCACCATCCGCGACGTGCTGCAGAAGTTCGACGGCGAGACGCTGCGCTTCTTCATGCTGCGCACCCACTACCGCCGGCCGTTCAATTTCAGCGACGCGCATCTCGAAGACGCGCGCAACGCGCTGACGCGGCTGTACACGGCCCTGGACGCCGTGCCGCCCGCCGATGTCGCCATCGACTGGGCCGAGCCCAGCGCCGCCGCCTTCAAGACGGCGATGGACGAGGACTTCGGCACCCCCGGCGCCATCGCCGTGCTGTTCGACCTCGTCAACGAGGTCAACCGCGACCGCTCGCCCCAGCGGGCCGGGCTGCTGAAGGCGCTGGCCGGCGTGCTGGGCATCCTGCAGCAGGAGCCGCGCGCCTATCTGCAGGGCGGCTCGGGTGGTGACGACGCGGCCTGGATCGAGGAGCGCATCGCCGCGCGTGCCGCGGCCAAGGCCGCCAAGGACTTTGCCGGCGCCGACGCCATCCGCGCCGAGCTGACGGCCAAGGGCATCATGCTGAAGGACGGTGCCGACGGCACGACCTGGGTGAAGAGCTGATGCCGCCCGAAGTGATCCCGGCCTACTGGGACGAGGCCTGCAAGCACCTGGTCAAGCGCGACCGGGTCATGAAGAAGCTCATCCCGCAGTTCGGCGAGGCCCGCCTGCAAAGCCGTGGCGACGCCTTCGCCACGCTGGCCCGCTCCATCGTCGGCCAGCAGATCTCGGTCAAGGCGGCGCAGTCGGTCTGGACCCGCTGGGTGGCGCTGATGGCCAAATTCCAGCCCGCTGCCGTGTTGGCCCTGGGTGTGGAGGAGCAGCGCGTCGCCGGCTTGTCGGCCCGCAAGGTCGAATACCTGCGCGACTTGGCCGAACATTTCAATTCCGGCCAGGTACATGTGCGCCAATGGGCGCAGATGGACGACGAAGCCATCATCGAGGAATTGGTCGCCATTCGCGGCATCGGCCGCTGGACGGCCGAGATGTTCTTGATTTTTCACCTGATGCGCCCCAACGTGATGCCCCTGGATGATGTGGGCCTGTTGAAGGGCATCGGCTTGAACTACTTCTCGGGCGAACCCGTGTCCCGCGCCGAGGCGCGCGAAGTCGGCGACGCCTGGGCACCCTACCGTTCGGTAGCGGTTTGGTACATTTGGCGCAGCCTGGATCCCCTACCGGTGGATTACTAGCCCGCCCCCCTGCCGGCTCCACGCGGCTGGAAGAGGTGGGTATCTGATATCAGGACGACTGATGAGCAAAAAGCACTTTCTAGAGTTCGAGCAGCCCATTGCCGAGCTCGAGACCAAGATCGAAGAGCTGCGCTATGTGCAGAGCGAGTCGGCCGTCGACATCTCCGAAGAGATCGACCGCCTCTCGAAGAAGAGCCAGCAGCTGACCAAGGACGTCTACTCCAACGTCGCGCCCTGGCAGGTCTACCAGATTGCCCGCCACCCGCAGCGCCCGCAGACGCTGGACTACTGCGCGGAAGTCTTCACCGAGTTCCAGGAACTGCACGGCGACCGCCACTTCGCGGACGATGCCGCCATCGTCGGCGGCATCGCGCGCTTCAACGGCCAGGCCTGCATGGTCATCGGCCATCAGCGCGGCGGCGACGCCAAGGAGCGCACGCTGCGCAACTTCGGCATGCCGCGCCCCGAGGGCTATCGCAAGGCCCTGCGCCTGCTGAAGCTGGCCGAGAAGTTCGGCCTGCCCGTCTTCACCTTCATCGACACCATGGGTGCCTACCCCGGCATCGGTGCCGAGGAGCGCAGCCAGAGCGAGGCCATCGGCCGCAACATCCTCGAGATGGCGCAGCTCGAAGTGCCCATCATCGCCACCGTCATCGGCGAAGGCGGCTCCGGCGGGGCGCTGGCCATCGGCGTGGCCGACCAGGTGCTGATGCTGCAATTCGCGGCCTATTCCGTCATCTCGCCCGAAGGCTGTGCCTCCATCCTGTGGAAGAGCAGCGAGCGCGCGTCGGACGCGGCCGAGGCCCTGGGCATCACGGCCCATCGCCTGAAGGCGCTGGGGTTGATCGACAAGATCGTCAGCGAGCCGATCGGCGGCGCCCACCGCGACGCCAAGCAGATGGCGTCCAACCTGAAGCGCGCGCTGAGCGACTCGCTGCGCCAGGTCAGCGACCTCAAGACCCGCGAGCTGCTGGACCGCCGCTACGAGCGCCTGCAGGCCTATGGCCGATTCGGCGACACCAAGAACCGGTGATTGCGTAGCGGTCGCTTTCAGCGGCGGCCTCGACTCCACGGCCCTGTTGCATGCCACCGTTCTAGCGGCGGCCGGCACCAGGGTCGTTGCCTTTCACGTCCACCATGGCCTGCAGCCGCAGGCCGATGACTGGGCCGCGCATTGCGAGCGGGTTGCCGGCGGCTTGGGTGCCGGCTTCGCCAGCACGCGACTGAGCGGCGCGCCCGCCCGCGGTGACAGCGTCGAAGCCTGGGCCCGCGAGGGCCGGCACCGCGCGCTGCACGAGATGGCCGTCGACGCCGGCGCCGATCTGCTGCTGCTGGCCCACCACCGCCAGGACCAGGCGGAAACCTTTCTGCTGCAGGCCTTGCGGGGTGCCGGCCCGGCGGGCCTGGCGGGCATGCCGAAGGCGCAATGGCGCGACGGCCTCTGCTGGGCGCGTCCCTGGCTGGACCAGCCCCGCGCCGCGATCCGCGCCTATGCCGAGCAGCAGGGGCTGAGCTGGATAGAGGATCCGAGCAACGCCGACCCGCGCTACGCCCGCAACCGGCTGCGCCAGACGCTGTGGCCGGCCTTCCCGGCGGCCGAGGCTGCGTTGGCTCTGTCGGCGCGATGGGCCCAGCAGGCGAGCGAATTGGCGGCCGAGGTCGCGGCGTCCGACCTCGCTGGTATTGCGAGCGTCGAGCGGCTGGATCTGCCGGCCTTGTCGCGTCTTTCGCCCGCCCGCGCCAGCAATGCGCTGCGGGCCTGGCTGTCGCAATTCACCGCGGCGCCGGCCAGCCTCGTCGGGCGCTTGCTGGCCGAATGGCGCCCGGAGGCGACGCTGTCATGGCCCGCGCCCGGTGGCGCCCTGCATGCCTACCGCGATGGCCTGTACTGGGCCGCGGCATCGGTGTCGTCGGCGCCGCCGTCGGCCATCGACCTGAGCCGCCCCGGCCTGCACCCACAGGCCGGCTGGCAGGGAGCCTGGCTCGTCGAGCCGGCCTCACCCGGCATCGCGCCTGAACGGCTTGCGCGGCTGACCCAGCGCGGCCGCGACGGCGGCGAGCAATTCCAGCGCGCCCCCGCCTCCCTGCCGCGCAGCTTGAAGAAGGCCTGCCAGGAGGCCGGACTGCCGCCGTGGCGGCGCGGCGGCCCCCTGCTTTTCGATGCCCAGCAGCGCCTCGTGGCCGCGGCCGGGCTGGGCATGGACGCCCGTGCCTTCGTCAATCAAGATGAGCCGCAGCTGTCTTTGCGCTGGCTGGAGGATTCAGCCTTGCCGCAGAGCGAAGGCGAGGGCGGGACTGCCGCATAAAATCAGGGGTTTGCGAGCATGCCGTCCCGGCGGCTCCATCTTCAGCCTTCGCTCAAACACATGGCTCTGATCGTCCACAAGTACGGCGGCACCTCGATGGGGTCCACCGATCGCATCCGCAACGTGGCCAAGCGCGTCGCCAAATGGGTGCGCGCCGGCCACCAGATGGTGGTGGTGCCCTCGGCCATGAGCGGCGAAACCAACCGCCTGCTCGGCCTGGCCAAGGAACTGGCGCCCGCCAGCCAGACCGCGGCCGTGATGCGCGAGATGGATGCCATCGCCGCCACCGGCGAGCAGGTCTCTGTCGGGCTGTTGGCGATCGCGTTGCAGGCCGAAGGCCTGGAGGCGGTCAGTTATGCCGGCTGGCAGGTGCCGGTGGCCACCGATTCGTCCTTCACCAAGGCCCGGATCGAGAGCATCGACGATGTCCGCGTGCGCGCCGACCTGGCCGCTGGCAAGGTGGTGGTCATCACGGGCTTCCAGGGCATCGACCCCGAGGGCCACATCACGACGCTGGGCCGCGGCGGCTCCGACACTTCGGCCGTGGCCATCGCCGCGGCGATGAAGGCGGCCGAGTGCCTGATCTATACCGATGTGGACGGCGTCTACACGACCGACCCGCGCGTGGTGCCCGAGGCACGGCGCCTGAGCACCATCACCTTCGAGGAAATGCTGGAGATGGCGTCGCTCGGCTCCAAGATCCTGCAGATCCGCTCCGTGGAGTTCGCCGGCAAGTACCGCGTGCCGCTGCGCGTGCTGTCCAGCTTCACGCCCTGGGATATCGACATCACTGAAGAGGCCGCCTCCGGCACGCTGATCACTTTCGAACAAGAGGACGAGAACATGGAACAAGCCGTCGTTTCGGGCATTGCCTTCAACCGTGACGAGGCCAAGGTGACGCTGCTCGGCGTGCCCGACAAGCCCGGCATCGCCTTCCAGATCCTGGGCCCGGTGGCCGAGGCCAACATCGACATCGACGTCATCATCCAGAACGTCTCCCACGACGGCAAGACCGACTTCTCCTTCACCGTGCACCGCAACGACTACGCGCGCACGATGGAGTTGCTGCAGAACACCGTCGGCCCGGCCACCAATGCCAGCAAGGTCGTCGGCGACCCCAAGATCTGCAAGGTCTCCATCGTCGGCATCGGCATGCGCTCGCATGTCGGCGTGGCCAGCAAGATGTTCCGTGCACTGAGCGAAGAGGGCATCAACATCCAGATGATCTCCACCAGCGAGATCAAGACCAGCGTCGTCATCGACGAGAAGTACATGGAGCTGGCGGTGCGCGCGCTGCACAAGGCTTTCGATCTCGATCAGGAAGCCGCCGCCTGAAGTAGGCCCCTCGTCCAAGGAGTACCTTGGCCGGTCCCCCGGGGGGACGGCGATGCTTGCCGGATTGACCGGCAAGCACATCGCCCAAGGCGGGCCGGCTAGGGAGCGGCCCGGCGCTCGGCCCGCTGAAGCTGCGACATAAATTGGCTGACCGATTTCTCTGGGAGCCTTCCGCGCTGGTATAGAATGCGGGGCTGTGCTGGAGACGTGACCGAGTGGCCGAAGGTGCTCCCCTGCTAAGGGAGTATTTGCGCTAAAACGCGAATCGAGGGTTCGAATCCCTCCGTCTCCTCCAGAACACACCAAAGCCCGTCCTCGTGACGGGCTTTTTCTTTTCCGGCGTTCAAACGGCGTGCTTCCGGGCGATTCGTCACGAATTGATCGTTTCGCGTCCAAATTTGCCAAATCAGGCGCCAATCCGCTTATTTATGATCGCTGCATAGCGAGCATGACAATAAATCGGATGGGACAGAGCCTCGTCATTCTGCTGGTGTTGACTGGCGGTCTGCTGGCCGCTGCGGGCGTGTGCGCCGCGCAGCCGCCAGCCCAATTGCCGGCGGCAGCGCCCAGCGTGCGCCTGTTCGTGCCCTTCATGGCCGGCGGCGAGGCCGACGGTTCCGCGCGCAATTTCGTGCAGAGCGCGACACGTATCGGCGGCCAGCGCTTCGAGATCGTCCACCTGACGGCCGAATCGGGCGCCGCGGCCGGGCGGGCGGTCAAGCAGGCCGCGCCCGATGGCCAAACCCTGTTGCTGGGTCGCACGGGCAGCGTCGCCATCCTGCCGGCGCTGTCGCCGCGCACGGCCGCGCCCGTGGGCGACTTCACCGTGCTGGCCGTGCTCGACCAGGCGCCGCTCATCTGCGCCGTTCGCAGCGGCATGCCCATCCTGTCCATGCGGGAGCTGCTGGCGGCCATCGCCGCGACGCCTGGCAAGCTGCGCTACAGCACGGCCGGCGCCGGCACGCTGCAGAACCTGGCCGTGCGCTATCTGCTGGCGCTGAACGGGCTGCCCGACGACGCCGCCAAGCCCCTGCATTTCGGCCAGGGCTCGCTGGCCACGCAGGCCCTGATCAACGGCGAGGTGGATTTCAGCTGCAACAACGCACGCACCATCGTGCCCGCGGTGCAATCGGGTGCCCTGCGCGGCCTGATGACGACGGCCCAGGGGCGCCTGCGGGCGCTGCCGCGGCTGCAGAACGCGGCCGAGCTCGGCCTGCGGGACATGCAGCAGCTGCAGGGCTGGTCGGCCCTGCTCGGGCCGGCAGGCATGCCGCCTGAGGCGGTTGAACGCTGGCGTGCATTGCTCGACAAGGTGGCCGCCGATGCCGAATGGCAGGCCGGCACCGAGGCGCTGGGCGCGTCGGCCCGCATCCACGCGATCAAGGACCCGGCGCTCTACCTGCGCCAGCAGGGGCAGTTCTACGAGCGCCTCGTGACGACGCTGGAGGCCCGGCCATGAGCACGCCGCCGCGCCGCCGTCTCTGGCCCTGGATCGTGGACGCGACGCTGGTCGCTCTCATCCTGGTGGTGGGCCTGGCCGGCAGCGTGGGCGCCTACCGGTCGCTGGCCTTGAAGGCCGCGGGCCAGCAGCGCGAGCTGCTGAATGCGATGGGCCAGAGCGTGGTCGCTGCCTTCGACCTGCAACTGGTGAGGGTGGTGGAGACGCTGCAGGCGGCCAGCCAGATGATGTCGGCGCATTCCGAGCTGACGCGTGCGCAGTTCGCGCGCTATGGCACCGGCCTGGTGACCGACTCGTCGGCCTTGAGCTTGCTGGAGTGGCAGCCCGTCGTGCCTCATGCGAGGCTGGCCGAATTCGAGGCGCAGGCCAACCTGGAGCAGCCGGGCTACCGCGTCGTCGAGCCGGCGCCGGACTACCAGGGCGAAGGCTTCGTCCCTGCGCGCGAGCGCGAGGTGCATGTGCCGGTGCGCTATTCCTGGCCCGAGAACGGCGCAGCCGTCGGCGTGGACATGGCCTTCGACCCGCGCCGCATGCGCTCCAAGCTGCTCGCGCGCGATGCGGGCGTGCCCATCGCCTCCGAGACCTTCCCGCTGATCCGGCGCGGCCAGCAGGCCACGGCCATCAGCGGCTTCGCGGTGTCCGCACCGGTCTACCGCACGGCGCGGCCGGCCGGTGTCGAGGAGCGGCGCCGCGAGCTGGCCGGCTTCCTCGCCGGCGTCATCGAGCTGCCGGCGCTGATGGCCGAGGCGGCGCTGCGGGCCGATGCCAATGGCCTGGACGTCTTCGTCTTCGACCAGGAGGAAAAGCACCGCCTCATCTATTCATCGGCCGGCAGCGAGCCTTTCCAGTCCGATGAGCGCGACACGGCGCTCAGCGTCGACGTGGGCGGGCGCCCCTGGCAGCTGGTGCTCAGGCCCAGGGCCGGCGCGCTGGCCGCCGAAACCGACCGGACACCGCTGCTGGCGCTGGCCGCCGGCGGCCTGGCGAGCCTGCTCGTCGCGCTCGCGGTGGCGCGCAGCCTCGTCGTCAGGCGTCGCCTGGAGAGGACGGAAGCCATCCTGGCCGAGGACCGCCAGCGCATGGCCAATGTGCTGGACGGCACTGCCGCCGGCACCTGGGACTGGCATATCGACAGCGGCCAGCTGGACATCAACGAGCGCTGGGCCCAGATGCTGGGCCGCAGCCGCGCCGAGCTCGAGCCGGTGACGGGCACGACCTGGGAGCGGCTCTGCCACCCGGGCGACCTCATCGAGGCCAGCCTGGCCATGAAGCGTCATTTCAGCGGTGCGGACGAGCGCTACACGGCCGAGTTCCGCATGCGCCATGCCGATGGCCACTGGATCTGGGTGCAGAGCAATGGCAGCGTCTTCGAGCGCGACGCGGAGGGCCGTCCGCTGCGGCTGGCCGGCACGCACATGGACATCTCGCGCCGCAAGGGCGATGAGCAGCGTCTGCAAGACGACGCCCGTGCGCTGGAGGCCGCCAACCGCCAGTTGCGCGATCTGGCCATCGTCGACGCGCTGACCGGCGCCTTCAACCGGCGTCATTTCAATGATGTCTGCCTGGCCGCCCTGGCCGGTGCACAGCGCGGCCAGGCCGTGGCCCTGTGCATGCTGGACGTGGACCACTTCAAGGCCTACAACGACCGCTACGGCCACCAGGCGGGCGACGCCGTCCTGAAGGCGCTGGCACAGACGCTCAAGGACTCGATCAAGCGCTCGACCGATGCGCTGTTCCGTCTGGGCGGCGAGGAGTTCGGCGTCATCTTCTCGGCCACGTCGGCCGAGACGGCCCTGCATTTCGTCAGTCAGCTCAATGTCGCCCTGCACGCGCTGGCCCTGCCGCACGAAGGCAGTCCGCAGCGGGTGGTGACGGCCAGCTTCGGCCTGGCCTGGTGGGCCGCACCGAGTTCCAGCCTGACGCCCGAGGTCATGTACGCCGCGGCCGACGAGGCCTTGTACGAGGCCAAGCGCGGCGGGCGCGACCAGGTCGTCATGCGCTGCTTCCTGGCCGGTGAGGGCGAGGACGAAACGCGGGCCGCCGCGGCGGCCCGCTAGGCCCTCGTCAGGCGTAGCGCGTCGCGCGACCCTCGCGCACGAAAGCCCAGAGCTGCAGGTCCAGGCCGCGCGCCGTCGCTATCGCCAGGCTGCTGGGCGCCGACACGCAGGCCAGCAGGCCGATGCCGGCCATCGCCGTCTTGTGGACCAGTTCGTAGCTGGCCCGGCTGGACATCAGCACGAAGCCGTCGTGCCGATCGACGTCGCGGCGGGAGAGGGCGCCAATCAGCTTGTCCAGCGCGTTGTGGCGGCCGATGTCCTCACGCGCCAGCACGAGGGCGCCGTCGGGCCGGCACCAGGCCGCGGAGTGCAGGCCGCCACAGCGCGCATTCAGCACCTGGGCCGCGGGCAGGGCGGCCAGCGCCCGGTCCAGTGCGTCGGCGGCCAGCGCGGGGGCCTGGACCGGCGAGGGCTGCACCGCGGCGAGCTGCGTGAGGCTCTCGACGCCGCACAGCCCGCAGCCGGTGCGGCCGGCCAGCGTGCGGCGGCGCGCCTTCAGGCGCTGCTCGCAGGCCGCCGTGACGGTCAGCGAGAGTTCCATGCCTTCCGGGCGGGTCTCGACCTCGATGTCGAGCAGTTCGCGCCGCGACGTGAACCAGCCTTCGGCCAGACCGAAACCCAGCGCGAAGTCCTCCAGATCGGCCGGCGTGGCCAGCATCACGGCCTGCGAGATGTCGTTGACCGTCAGCGCGATCGGCACCTCCACGGCGACCTCTTCGTCGGCCGCGGTGTTCAGGGGTCTCAATGTGCGCAGCGCGGCCTCAGATTGCATGGTGGCAATGATAGAAGCCGCTCCGTGGCGCGCTGGCGCCGCGGTCAAGCGCATGGCACGGCGGCAAGCCTAGGCGGGCACGTCTTCGCCAAGCGCGCGACGCAGGGCCATGGCGGCATGTGGCGCGCGCTCCTTGGCGCCGCTGATGAAATAGACGAAGACGTCGCGCGGCGCACCCGCGCCGGGGGCTTCGATGCGTGGCACGCCGTCCGGCTCACCGCCTTCGGCCCAGGCTTGGGCGGACGCCGCCAGCTGTGGGAAGACCTCGGGCTTGCAGCCCAGTGGCTCGTCGCTGTGCGTGCGCATGATGCGCGTGTAGACGAAGTCGCCGGTAGGCTCGGCGATGGGCGGGTAGTCGTCGGACTCCGTGAACACCGTGGCGGCCTTGTACTGGCGCGCCAGCGCGAGGTACTCGGGGCACTGGAAGCTGGCGTGGCGCACGTCCAGCGCATGGCGCAGCTTCAGGCCGCCCACCTCGGCGGGCAGCAGCTCCAGGAAGGCGCGCAGGTCGCCGGCGTCGAATTTATGCGTCGGCGCCAGCTGCCAGACGATGGGCCCGAGCTTGTCGCCGAGTTCCGCAATGCCGCTGTCGATGAAGCGCTTGATGGAGTCGGCGCCATCGGCCAGCACGCGGCGCTGCGTCGCAAAGCGGATGGCCTTCAGCGAGAACATGAAGCCATCGGGCGCGGTGTCCCGCCACTTGGCGAAGGTGGCTGGCTTCTGTGCACCGTAGTAGGTGCTGTTGATCTCGATGGCCGTCAGGTGCTGGCTGGCATATTCCAGCTCACGCGCCTGCGGCCAGCCCTTGGGGTAGAAGTTGTCGCGCCACGGCTCGAAGTTCCAGCCGCCGATACCGACCCTGATCTTTGCTGCACTCACGCCGACTCCTGGCTGATGGCTGTATGAAAAAACAGTCTATCGGCCAGGGTGCGTTCAACGCAAGCGGGCTTACATGCCCGCGTAGTTCGGACCGCCGCCGCCTTCGGGCGTGACCCAGACGATGTTCTGCGTCGGGTCCTTGATGTCGCAGGTCTTGCAGTGCACGCAGTTCTGCGCGTTGATCTGCAGGCGCTCGCCGCCGCCGGCCTCGTTGGGCACGAACTCGTAGACACCGGCCGGGCAGTAGCGGGCCTCAGGTCCGGCGTACTTGGCGAGGTTGACCTGCACCGGCACCGCGTCGCTCTTCAGCGTCAGATGGGCCGGCTGGTTCTCTTCGTGGTTGGTGTTGGAGATGAACACCGACGACAGGCGGTCGAAGGTCAGCTTGCCGTCCGGCTTCGGATAGGCGATGGGCTTGCACTCGGCGGCCGGGCGCAGGGACGCGTTGTCGGCCTTGTGGTTGTGCAGCGTCCAGGGCGGGTTCTTGACGCCCAGCTTGGGCAGCAGCCACTGCTCGATGCCGGTCATCAGCTTGCCGGTCAGCTGGCCCTTCTTGAACCAGAGCTTGAAGTTGCGGCTCTGCTGCAGTTCCTCGTTCAGCCAGCTCTTCTCGAAGGCTTCGGGGTAAGCGCTCAGCTCGTCCTGGGCGCGGCCGGCGTCCAGGGCCGGCGCCAGGGCTTCGGCGGCCAGCATGCCGCTCTTGATGGCCGCGTGGCTGCCCTTGATGCGGGCCGCGTTCAGGTAGCCGGCGTCGCAGCCGATCAGGCAGCCGCCCGGGAAGACCGTCTTGGGCAGGGCTTGCGGCGTGCCGTTGTTGATGGCGCGGGCGCCGTAGCCGATGCGCTTGCCGCCTTCGATGTGGGCGCGGATGGCCGGGTGGGCCTTCCAGCGCTGCATCTCCTCGAAGGGGCTCAGATAGGGGTTGTCGTAGTCCAGGCCGATGACGAAGCCGAGCGTGACCTTGTTGTCCGCCAGGTGGTACAGAAAGCCGCCGCCGAAGGTGTCGCCCTCCATCGGCCAGCCGGCCGTGTGCACCACCTTGCCGGGCTGGGCCTTGTCCGCCGGGATCTCCCACAGCTCCTTGATGCCGATGGCATAGGTCTGGGTGTCCTTGCCGTCGGTCAGCTTGTACTTGGCGAGCAACTGCTTGCCGAGATGGCCACGCGCGCCTTCGGCAAAGACGGTGTATTTGCCGAGCAACTCCATGCCGAGCTGGAAGTGGTCGGTGGGCTCGCCGTCCTTGCCCAGGCCCATATTGCCGGTGGCCACGCCCTTGACGCGGCCCTGGTCGTCGTAGAGCACCTCGGCGGCGGCAAAGCCGGGGAAGATCTCGATGCCGAGGGCTTCGGCCTGGCCGGCCATCCACTTGACGACGTCGGACAGGCTGATGACGTAGCAGCCATCGTTGTGGAAGTTGCGCGGCACGAGAAAGTCGGGCGTGCGGGTGCTGCCGGTCTCGGACAGCATCAGCACATCGTCGCCGGTCACGGCCTGGTTCAGCGGTGCGCCGAGTTCCTTCCAGTTCGGGAACAGCTCGGTGATGGCACGCGGGTCCATCACCGCGCCGGACAGGATGTGGGCGCCGGGCTCCGAGCCCTTCTCCAGCACGACGATGTTGGCGTCGGGCTTGATCTGCTTCAGGCGGATGGCCGTGGCCAGGCCCGCCGGGCCACCGCCGACGATGACCACGTCGTATTCCATGGACTCGCGGGGGCCGAACTGGGCGAGGATTTCTTCGGATGTCATGCAGGTCTCCGTCAGCTTTGAATTGCGCGCGATTCTAGAGAGGCTGGATTGCGAATCGAACGATCGTGCTTTTTTAGGTTGCGCGGTCTAGGAGGCTGTCAGGCTTGGGGACGGGTGCGCGTTGGGCCTGCAAGGGGCCGAGACAAGGCGCAAAGCGCAGGCGTAGCGGTGCTACGGCGAGCATTTGCAACGCTGAAGCGGCCCCTTGCAGGCCCAACCCGAAGGGCCGGAGCGATTTGCGAGGCGATCCGGCGTTGCGGGCTCGTTGTGTGGCCCGCCACACGCCTCTCCCGCGCCTGGTCTCGCATCGCAACTCGCTGCGGCGCGCACCCGTCCCCAAGCCTGACAGCCTCCTGGCCCGGTAGGATGGACGCAACCCACTCAGAAAGCAGTCTCATGAGTTACGCCATCAACCTCGAAGGCCGCGTGGCCCTGATCACCGGTGCATCCAGCGGCCTGGGCGCGCAGTTCGCCAAGACCCTGTCGCAGGCCGGCGCCTGCGTCGTGCTGGCCGGCCGGCGCGTCGAGCGGCTGAAGGACCTGCGCGCCGAGATCGAGGGCAACGGCGGCGACGCCCATGTCGTGCAGCTGGACGTGACCGACGTGGACAGCATCAAGTCCGCGGTGGCCCACGCCGAGACCGAGGTCGGCACGCTGGACATCCTCATCAACAACTCCGGCGTCAGCACGACGCAGCGCCTCACCGACGTCACCGAGAACGACTACGACTATGTGATGGACACCAACACGCGTGGCGCCTTCTTCGTCGCGCAGGAGGTGGGCAAGCGCATGCTGGCACGCGCCCGCGGCTCGGCGCCGGGCACCTTCATCGGTGGGCGCATCGTCAACGTCGCCTCCATGGCCGGCCTGCGCGTGCTGGGCCAGATCGGCGTCTATGCAATGAGCAAGGCCGCCGTCATCCACATGACTCGGGCGATGGCGCTGGAGTGGGGCAAGTACGGCATCAACGTCAATGCCATCTGCCCGGGCTATATCGACACCGAGATCAACCACCACCACTGGGGCACCGAGCAGGGCAAGAAGCTCGTCGAGCTGCTGCCGCGCAAGCGCGTGGGCCAGCCCAGGGACCTCGACACGGCCCTGCTGATGCTGTGCGCCAACGAGAGCCACTTCATCAATGGCGCGGTGATCCAGGCCGACGACGGTTTCGGAGTCTGATGTTGAAGCGAGACCTGACCCCGCTGGAAGCCCGCGTCCTCGCCGTCCTCGTCGAAAAGGAAAGCACAGTGCCCGACAGCTACCCGCTGTCGGCCAATGCCCTCACGTCGGGCTGCAACCAGAAGACGGCACGCGACCCGGTCATGGACGTCAGCGAAGCCGAAGTGCTGGCGACGGTGGAGGAGTTGAAGGCGCTGAGCCTCGTCAACACGGTCAGCGGCAGCCGCGTGGTGCGCTATGAGCACAACTTCGCGCGCGGCGTGGGTGTGCCCGGCGCCGCGATGGCCCTGCTGACCCAGCTGATGCTGCGTGGCCCGCAGACGGCGGCCGAGCTGCGCCAGAACACCGAGCGCCTGCACCGCTTTGCCGATGTGTCGTCGGTCGAGGGCTTTCTGGAAGAACTGGCCGAGCGCGAGCCTCCCATGGCCATCAAGCTGCCCAAGGCTCCCGGCGCCCGCGAGGCGCGCTGGGCGCAGTTGCTGTGCGGACCGGTGGCGTCCATCGAGCAGGCCGCCGCGGTGGCCATGCCCCGTGATGAGGAAGTGGCCCTGCTGCGCGCGGAAGTCGCCTCGCTGCGCCAACTCGTCAACCGCATTGCGGCCGAACTCGGCATCACCCCATGAGATACCTCGTCCCGGCCGAGAAGAAGCTCACCTTCGAGCTGCGCATCCAGATGCGCTGGGGCGACATGGACGCGATGGGCCACATCAACAACACGCTCTACTTTCGCTACCTGGAGATGGCACGCGTGGACTGGCTCGCCGCCATCGGTGCGCCGCCCAACCCGGGCGGGCAGGGGCCGGTCATCGTCAACGCCTTCTGCAACTTCTATCGCCAGTTGAAGGTGCCGGGTGAGGTGCTGGCCAAGCACTACGTCAGCGACCCGGGCCGCACCAGCTTCGAGACCTGGATCACGCTGGAGCGCGCCGACGCGCCCGGCGTCATCTACGCTGAGGGCGGCGCGACGACGCTGTGGTTCGACGCCCAGACCGACAAGGCGATTGCCCTGCCGGAGTGGGTGCGGGCGTTGGTCACTTGAGGGTGTATTTCGCGCTGATGTAGGCGTAGCGGCCGCGCGGGTCGGTGTAGCTCGGGTCGTAGCCGGACAGGAAGAAGTAGGCCTGCTGCGAGAAAGGCGGCGACTTGTCGAAGGCGTTCTGCACCCCCGCACGCAGGGTCAGCGACTTGGTCACGTCCCAGCCGCCTGACAGGTTCCACAGCGAATAGGCGCCGACCTTGATGTCCGACTTGCCGATGATGTGCTGGTCGTCGTAGCCCTGCAGGTAGCTGTTGGACACGGTGGCCGAGAAGGGGCCGTGCTCCCAGTCCAGGCTCAGCGTATGCCGCCAGCGCTGCACGACGCCGTCGTTGATGAAGACGCCGAGGTTGCTGACGAAGGGATCGCCGTCACCGGTCTGCTGCTGCGACTTCAGCGTCAGCGTGCCGTTCAGGCGCAGGCCGAACTGGCCGAAGCCGGTCTTCAGGTTGGTCAGCGACACACCCAGGTCCAGGCCGGAGATGCGCTGCTTGCCGCGGTTCTCCTTGATCAGGTCGATGGCCTCGATGTCGTTGTCGTCATCGCGATGCACGAAGCCGCCGTATTTGGCGAGGTTGCCAAGGATCACGTCCACGCCCAGCGTGCTGATCAGGTTGGTCTTCTCGATGTTCCAGTAGTCCACATTGACGCTGACACCCCGCCGCGGCTCGAAGACGGCGCCGAGCGAGAACTGGCGCGATTTCTCCGGTTTGAGCTTGGCGTTGCTGTAGTTCAGCGTGGTCCAGATGTCGGAGCAGTCGGTGGGCGTGTTGTCCGGGTCGGCGGCCAGGCAGACCGGGTCGACCAGCGTGGCGGAATTTCCTTGCGTGAGCGGGCGGTAGAGGTCGGACATGCTCGGGGCCCGGAAGCCCTTGCCGACCGAGGCGCGCAGCAGCAGCTCCGGCATGGGCACGTATTTCAGGCCGACCTTCGGGCTGGCCGCGCCGCCGCTCACCTGGTAGTGCTCATAGCGCAGCGCCGCCTGCAGCTCGAGCTGCTTGGTGACGGGCGCACTGATCTCGCCGAACACGGCGCTGACCTTGCGCGATTTGCCGAAATCGGAGTCCGGGCCTTGCGAGGATTCACCCAGGATGAGGTCCTGCTTCAGTGCATCGGACTGATGGTAGTTCTGCTTCTCGCGGCGCAGTTCGCCACCGAAGGCAACGGCCAGGTCGCCGCCGGCGAGCTGCGTGAGCGCCTTGGAGGCCTTGAAGTCCAGCGCGTCCATCGTGCCAGTGGCCTGGCGAACCTCGCCGCGGATCTGGGCCTTCTCGTAGAGAGCCAGGCCCGCCGCGCTGGACGGGCCGAACGCATTCAGCGTGCCGGCGGCGAAGCCGTCCATGATCATCGCTTCGTTCAGATAGCCCTGATAGTCGCGGTCGGACACCTTGCTGCGGCTGTGGTTCAGTGCCCATTCGTAGTCCCAGCCGGCCAGCAAGCCGTTGGTGCCCAGCACGAAGCGGTCGGCCGAAGACACCACCTCGCTGGTGCGCAGGCCTGACTCGGTGAGGCGGGTGCGCACGACCATGATGCGGCGCTCGTCGTCTGCCGGCAGCGCGTTCAGCGAGCTGAAGGCGAGGGCCGGGATGCGCGAGATGTCGATCTCGGCGTCCACGCGGTTGGGCGTGCCGGTGTAGAAGGTGCGGGCGCGCGCCAGCGAAGCCTCGGCGAAGAGCTGGTGGCCGCCGCCGAGGTTGAACACGCCGCGGGTGAACAGACTGCTCTTCTTCGCCTTGGGATAGAGCTCGATGTCCCGCATGTAGTCGAAGGTGCAGCCGTCCACGCCGCCGATGCCGTCGGGCAGGTAGAGGCTGCCGTTGGCCGGATTGCAGCCAGTGGCGGCCAGAGGGTTGACCCGGTAGGTGCTGATGACGTCCTTGCCATTGGCCTTGTAGCCTTCCGCGATCAGGGTGTCGCGCTGCTCGGAGGCCGGCAGGTTCTGGTCCAGCAGGATGTTGCCGGGATAACTGGCGCTGGACAGCAGGTCCGGCAGCCGGCCGGGGATGTCCAGCTCCTTGATGAATTTGCGTTGCGAGGCATTCAGGCTGGTGGTCTTCTGCACGTCCAGCACGGCCATCACGTTGAAGCCCTGGCGGCCGTAGTCGCCGAAGCCGCCGGCCAGCGTCGCCGAACGCTTGCTGGCACCGCCCTCGGTCGTGTTGCCGGCCAGCACGCTGATCTCGGCGCCGTTGAAATCCTTGCGCGTGATGAAGTTGATGACGCCACCGATGGCGTCAGAGCCGTACAGCGAGGAGGCGCCGTCCAGCAGGATCTCGACACGCTGGATGGCCGCAGCCGGGATGCTGTTCAGGTCCACGCCGGCGGCGTCGCCCGGCGAGGCGAAGTTGGCCATGCGCCGGCCGTTCAGCAGCACCAGCGTGGACGACACGCCCAGGCCGCGCAGGTTGGCGGCGTTCAGGCCCATCTGGTCGCGAAAGCCGCCGTAGCCAATGCTGCCGCCGTCGGTCAGGTTGTTGGCGCTGGCGCTGATGCGGGCAATCAGCTCGGCGGCCGTCGTCACGCCGGCCTTGTCGATCTCGTTGCGCGTGATGACCTGCACCGGCAGCGCCGTCTCGCCCTCGATGCGCTTGATGGCCGTGCCGGTGATCTCGACACGCTCCAGCGTCGACTGGGCCTGGGCCTGAGCGACATAGCTCAGCGCGAGCAGCGCCGCTGCGGCGGCAATGCGGGAAGGGCAGGGCGTTTTCATTGGGGTGGCCTCCGTGGTTCGCGCGAGTCTAGGCACGGTGGCGCTAGCCGCCGGTAGCCAGCTGTGGATTCGTCTCGCCCGCGCCACGCCCCTCGTCGTTTGAATTAGGGGCGAATGGTCATCGGGGCTCTGTCATCATGCGCGGTCTGACCAAGGAGGGTAGTGGGCATGAGGGCAAGGATCTGGGCCGGAATGGCAGCGATGGCGATGGCCATGAGCGTGCAGGCGGCCACCCCCGCAGCACCGGCGGCGAGTGCGCCCCAGGGTTTCAGGTTGTTTCGACCCGCCACGCCGGCCTCGGGCCCGCGTGCGAATGCACCGGCACCGGCCAAGGCGGCGGCCCCGGTCCACGCACCCGCATCGGCCCCGGCGCCTGCCTCGGCCGTCGTCGAGACCGAGCCCGCCATCCGCGGCTATGCGGTGCCCATCGGTGGCGCCCTGAAGGCCGACAACGAGGAAGTCTGGCAGCGCATCGTCCAACTGGCCGGCGGCAAGGGCGCGCGCTTCGTCGTTTTCGGCACCGCCAGCGAGGATCCCGAAGCCAGTGCCAAGCAGGTCGTCGACCTGCTGCAGCGCCGCGGTGCCATCGCCGAGGCCCTGCCCGTGGCGCCCAAATTCCTGTGGGTGGACCTGACCAAGGTCGTGCGCGACCCGGCGCTGATCGCCAAGGTCAAGGCCGCCAAGGGCATCTTCTTCACCGGTGGCACGCAGGAGCGCATCGTCGACGTGCTGCAGCCCGGCGGCCAGAGCACGCCCATGCTGGAGGCCATCTGGGATGTCTACCGCAAGGGCGGTGTCGTCGCCGGCACCTCGGCCGGCGCGGCCATCATGAGCACGGTCATGTTTCGCGACGCGCCCAGCGTCGTCAACATCCTCAAGGGCCGCTTCGTCGATGGCAAGCAGGTCGACCGCGGCCTGGGCTTCGTCGGCCCGCATCTCTTCGTCGACCAGCATTTCCTCAAGCGCGGGCGCTTCGGCCGCATGATCCCGCTGATGATGGCCAAGGGCTACAAGATCGGCCTGGGCGTGGACGAGAACACCGCCGCCATCATTCGTGGCGACGAGATCGAGGTCATCGGCGACCGTGGCGCCCTGGTCGTGGACCTGAGCGAAGCCAAGACGGATGCCACGCTGGGCGCCTTCAATGTGCAGGGCGCGCGCCTGTCCTACCTGGAGCACGGCGACCGCTACCACCTGCGCGCACGTTCGACGACGCCCTCGGCGCCCAAGCTGCGCGGCGAGTTGCACGACGCCGAGTCGCCCAACTTCAAGCCCTATTACACCGACGACGTCTTCCACCTCGACATGCTGGGCGACTCGACCATCTCCGGTGCCATGAGCCGCCTGATCGACAGCATGCGCAAGGAGGTCAAGGGCCTGGCCTTCGACGTGCTGCCGCGCCAGAACGACCCGCTGGCCGAGCTGGGCTTCCTGTTCCGCCTCTACAAGGGCTCGGATTCGCTGGGCTGGAGCACCGAGGAGTTCGGCGGCGAGCAGTTCACCGTCACCAACCTCTACCTCGACATCAGCCCGGTGCGCCTGCCCATGCCGCTGTATGGCGGCTGGACGCCGCCCAAGGCGGCTGCGACACCGCCCCCTCCGCCAGCACCTGCCGCTGCGTCGGCCGCCTCGGCGGCCCGGCCGTGACGGCTTGCAGCGTTTGCTCACGGCTGCTTGCGCTTCCTCGGGCTTGACCCGCTGTTGCGGCCGCCGCCGCGCTGCCATGATGGCTGGCCTGTGATTCCTGCCGGCCCGGCCCCTTCGCCGGGCTCTTTCATCTACCTTGGTCTCCCACGCCCCCGCCGGCACCGTCATCGTCATTGGCGGCGCACTCAAAGCTGACAGCGACGCTGTCTGGCAGCGCATCGTCGACGAGGCCGGTGGCGCTGGCGCGCCCATCGCCGTCTTCCCGACGGCAGCCTACGAACCTGAGCGCATCGCGGCCCAGATCGTCGCGGCGCTGAACCGCTGCGGCGCCCGCGCCGAGGCCATCCCGCTCGCGCCTCATCTCGACGGGATAGACCTGGCCGCCACGCTGAACGACCCGGCGCTGATCGCCCGCGTTGCGGCGTCGCGGGCGGTGTTCTTCTCGGGCGGCGCCCAGGAATACCTCGTCGACGTGCTGCAACCCGGTGGCCAGCCGACGGCCATGCTCGGCGCCATCCGTGCCGTCTTCGCGGCCGGTGGTGTCATTGCCGGCACCAGCGCGGGTGCGGCCGTCATGAGCCGGCTGATGTTCCGCGACGCGATGGACAACCTCGCCGTGCTGCGCGGCCAGTGGCGGGCCGGCCAGGAGTACGACCGCGGCTTCGGCTTCGTCGCCCCCGACCTCCTCATCGACCAGCATTTCCTCAAGCGGGGCCGCATCGGCCGCATGCTGCCGGCCCTGCAGGCACTCGGCTACCGTCTCGGCCTGGGCGTGGACGAGAACGCCGCGGTCGTCATCAAGGGCTCCGCGCTCGAGGTGATCGGTGGCAGCGGCGCCGTGCTGGTCGACCTCGGCGAAGCCACCCACGACCCGACGCTGCCAGCCTTCAACCTGCGTGGCGCCCGCCTGTCCTATCTGGACCATGGCGACCGCCACGACCTCGTCAGCGGGGTGACGACGCCGGCCCCGCACAAGCTGAGCGAGCCGCGCATCGAACCGGCCGCCCCGGGCTTCGAGCCGGGCCTGGACTCCGACCGCTATTTCCTCGACATCCTCGGCGACGGTTGCCTCCTCGAAGCGCTGACCCAATTGCTCGACGGGCCGTCGCCCCAGGTGCGCGGCCTGGCCTACCGGGCCAACCCCCGGCCGGGCGACCCGATGCCGGACATCGGCTTCGAGTTCCGCCTGCGGCGTGGCCCCGGCCTCGTCGGCTGGTGCAGCGCGATGCTGGGCAGCGAGGACTACACGGTGCTGGGTGCCCGGCTCGACGTCGTGCCGGTGCGCGTGGCCAACCCCTTGTTCACGCCGCTGGCCGCCGAGCCGCTGCGCGTGGTCGAATCGGAGCCGCAGCTCCAAGGAGAACGGTGATGACGGCGATCAGCGGTGAATTCAGCGTCGGCATGAAGGGCCAGGACGCACAGCCCGAAAGCCCGGCCATCGGCCGCATGCTGCTCGACAAGCAGTATCACGGCGCCCTCGAGGCGAAGGGTGCCGGCCAGATGCTGGCCACCCATGGCAGCGTGGCCGGCTCGGCGGCCTATGTGGCGCTGGAGACGGTGACGGGCAGCCTGCAGGGGCGCGCTGGCAGCTTCGCCCTGGTCCACCAGGGCCGCATGAGCCGCGGCCAGCCCACGCTGGACATCAGCGTCGTGCCCGACTCCGGCACCGGCGCCCTGGCCGGCCTGGCCGGCAGCATGCGCATCCGCGTCGAAGGCCACCAGCACTTCTACGACTTTGACTTCTCGCTGCCCGACTGAAGGAGACGCCATGACGAAAATCCTCCCCCTGATGGCCCTGATGCTGCTCGCGGGCGCCGCACGGGCCACCGACGTCGGCGTGTCGGTGCAGATCGGCCAGCCGGGCTTCTACGGACGCATCGACATCGGCAACGTCGCACCGCCGCCCGTCGTGCTGGCCGAGCCCGTCTGGGTGCAGCGTCGGCCCGTGCATGTCGAGCCCGTCTATATGCGCATCCCGCCCGGCCACCAGAAGAACTGGGCCAAGCACTGCGCCCGCTACAACGCCTGTGGCATGCCGGTCTACTTTGTCCGCGAGGACTGGTACCAGGATCGCTACGAGCGGCGCGGCGAAGGCAACGACCAGGGCAAAGGCCATGGCAAGGGCCATGGCAAGCACAAGGACAAGGGCAAGGACCGCGATTGACGCGGCAGGGCCGCGACACAATTGCGGCCATGCCCGATACCGAATCCCGCGACACCCGACCCGAAGGCTTTCAGCGCGTCAACGCGGCGCTGACGGCGCTTGCCCACCCGCATGCGCCGCTGTGGCTGGACGTTGCCGCCCGCACCGCCCAGGAGGCGGCCGACGCCCTCGGCGTCACGCTCGGCCAGATCGCCAAGTGCGTCGTCTTCCGCCGCAAGGCCGAAGGGGCTGAAGATGGGGCCGTCCTCGTCATCACCTCGGGCGACAAGCGCGTCGACGAGGCCAAGCTCAAGCCCCACACCGGGCCGCTGGGCCGGGCCGACGCCGACTTCGTCAAGGCCCGCACCGGCTTCTCCATCGGCGGCGTGTCGCCCGCCGGCTTCGCACCGACCGACGGCGCGGCCCACCCCCAGCTCTTCATCGATCGCGAACTGTTCCGCTTCGACATCATCTGGGCCGCGGCCGGACATCCGAACGGCGTGTTCAAGCTGACGCCGGGCGATTTGGAGAGGATCACCGGCGCTCCCGTCATCGACGTCGTTCAGGCATGAAGCCCGCGGTCGTTTCTCCCTGCGTCAACGTCTGCCAGATGGACGCTGCCACCGGCTGGTGCCGCGGCTGTGCGCGCAGCATCAACGAGATCGCCGGCTGGGGCGGGGCGCCCGAGACCCTGCAACGCCACATCCTGGATCAGTTGCCCGAGCGGCGCGTCGAGATGCATCGCCATGGTTTGTGGCTCGGCCCCTGGCCGCACAGCGAGGAACAGGATCGATGAAGCAGCTGACCTTCTATTTCGACCCCATCTCGCCCTATGCGGCCCTGGGCTTCGAGGCCCTGCCCGAGGCGCTGGCCGGCCACAGCGTCGAGGTCGTCTACCGGCCCATCCTGTTCGCGGCCCTGCTTCAGGCCCTCGGGCAGAAGGGTCCGGCCGAGATCGAGGCCAAGCGCCGCTGGACCTTCCGCCAGGTAGCCTGGCTGGCGCACACCCAGGGCGTCGTGCTGGACCCGCCGGCCCAGCACCCCTTCAACCCCTTGCCGCTGCTGCGCCTGGCCTGGGCCTGCGCGGCGCCGGAAGGCCAGCCCGGCGACACGCCGGGCCGTTGGGTCGTCGAGCAGCTCTTCCACCATGTCTGGCGCGGCGCCGGCGCCGACGCCAGCGACGCGGCTCGCCTGGCCGCGTTGACCGAGCGTCTCGCGCCTGCGCAGGATCCGGCCGGCGACGCCGTCAAGCAACGCCTGCGCAGCGAAACTGAAAGCGCGCTGGCCCTGGGCGTGTTCGGCGTGCCGACCATCGAGTTCGAGGGGCGCCTGTTCTGGGGCCAGGACGCGCTGCCCATGCTGCGCGCGGCGCTGGCGGGCGACCCCTGGTTTCGCAGCGGCGTCTGGGAGTCGGCGGCTCAGGCCAGACCCGGCATCACCCGGAAACACTGATTCAAAACGTCTCAGGATTTACCCGCGAGGGTCATCTGATCTCGCATTGAGAAATGCGAACTGCGGGTTCCTGCGGAGTTTGTCAGCCTCGATTCAGACTGGCGTCAGAACGGGGTCAGAGGCGGTGTGAATAGTCACGGTGAGGGAAGCCTGTGGGGCGGCCTGCAACACGACGGAGACATATCAATGGCAACTGCGACTTCAACGGCCTCGGCGCCGATGACCCGCGAAGAGAAGAAGGTCATCTTCGCTTCTTCGCTGGGCACGGTGTTCGAGTGGTACGACTTCTACCTCTACGGTTCCCTGGCGGCCATCATCGCCAAGCAGTTCTTCGCCGGCCTGGAGCCTGGCGCCGCGTTCATCGCGTCGCTCATGGCCTTTGCCGCGGGCTTCATCGTGCGCCCCTTCGGCGCGCTGGTGTTCGGCCGCCTGGGCGACATGATCGGCCGCAAGTACACCTTCCTGGTGACGATCTTGATCATGGGTCTGTCGACCTTCATCGTCGGCGTGCTGCCCACCTACGCGACCATCGGTGCCGCGGCCCCGGTCATCCTGATCGGCCTGCGTCTGCTGCAGGGCCTGGCTCTGGGCGGTGAGTACGGCGGTGCCGCCACCTATGTGGCCGAGCACGCGCCGCACGGCAAGCGCGGCGCCTACACCTCGTGGATCCAGACCACGGCGACGCTGGGCCTGTTCCTGTCGCTGATGGTCATCCTGGGCGTTCGTACCTCGCTGGGCGAGAAGGACTTCGCCGAGTGGGGCTGGCGCATTCCCTTCATCGTCTCCATCCTGCTGCTGGGTATCTCGGTGTGGATTCGTCTGTCGATGAACGAATCGCCCGCCTTCCAGAAGATGAAGGCCGAGGGCAAGACCTCCAAGGCACCGCTGTCCGAGTCCTTCGGCCAGTGGAAGAACCTGAAGATCGTGCTGCTGGCTCTCTTCGGCCTGGTGGCCGGCCAGGGCGTGGTCTGGTATTCGGGCCAGTTCTACGCGCTGTTCTTCCTGACGTCGGTGCTCAAGGTCGACGCGCCCACCGCCAACATCTGGATCGCCATCGCGCTGATCCTGGGCACGCCCTTCTTCGTCATCTTCGGCACGCTGTCGGACAAGATCGGCCGCAAGCCCATCATCATGGCCGGCCTGCTGCTCGCCGCGCTGACCTACTTCCCGCTGTTCAAGGCGCTGACCGGCGCGGCCAACCCCGACCTCGCCAAGGCCCAGGAGACCTCCAAGGTCACGCTGAGCACCAACGTGGCCAGCTGCTCCTTCCAGGGCAGCCCGATTGCCCGTGAAGTGGACTTCACCAGTGCCTGCGACATCGCCAAGCGCGCGCTGACGGGCTCGTCCGCCAGCTCCGAGACCGTCGAGGCGCCGGCCGGTTCGCCGACCGTCGTGCGCGTCGGTGAAAAGGAAATCGCCGTCCCCACCGCGGCCAAGCTGACCGAGCACAAGTTCGACGAAGCCAGCACCAAGGCCATCGCCGCCTTCAAGAAGGACCTGGGCGAAGCGATGAAGGCCGCCGGCTACCCGGCCAAGGCCGACATGGCCAAGGCCAATGTGCCGATGGTCATCGCCATCCTGTTCGTGCTGGTGCTGTACGTGACCATGGTCTACGGCCCGATCGCGGCCATGCTGGTCGAGATGTTCCCGACCCGCATCCGCTACACGTCGATGAGCCTGCCGTATCACATCGGCAACGGCTGGTTCGGCGGCATGCTGCCCTCCATCACCTTCGCGATGGTGGCGCAGAACGGCAACATCTATCACGGCCTCTGGTACCCCATCGTCATCGCTGCCGCGACCTTCGTCATCGGCGTGCTGTTCGTCCGTGAAACCAAGGACGTGGACATCTACGCCCGGGACTGACGAGCCCCTCGTCTGGTCACGCGCCGCTGAACGCGGGCGTGCCCAGCCGGTCCCCCGAGGGGACGGCGATGCTTGCCGGCTCGACCGGCAAGCACATCGCCAGAGCGGGCCGGCTTGGGAGCGGCCCGGCGCTCGGCCCGGAAGAAAGGCGAAAGGCCGGCGCARGCCGGCCTTTCCCTTTCTGGGTCACCCTGCTTGTCGATTGCAGCCAGCCCTGCGAGGATGCCGCGGATGCCCAAGTCCAAAGACTCCCCCGACGGCAGCGCCGGCGAGCAGCGGCGGCTGCAGATGGTCGACATCGCCCGCCTGGCCGGCGTGTCGGTGTCGACGGTGTCGCGGGCCTTGAACGGCAGCGAGCTCGTCAACGCCGAGACCCGCCAGCGCGTGGCTGAACTGGCGCGCTCGCTGAACTACTCGATCAACTTCGGCGCGCGCAACCTGCGCCTGCAGGAGAACAAAACGGTCGCCGTCGTCGTGCCCTATGACCCCAAGTCCCGCCAGCACATCTCCGACCCCTTTTTCCTGTCCATCGTCGGCGCCATTGCCGATGCGCTGACCGACCGCGGCTACGACATGCTGCTGTCGCGCGTCGATGCCGAGCGGCTGGACCTGGCCTCGCACTGGTTCGACTCCGGCAAGGCCATCGGCGTCATCCTCATCGGGCAGTGGCGCCAGCACGACCAGCTCAACGAGATGGCCGCGCGCAAGCTGCCGCTGGTGGTCTGGGGCGGCGAGATGCCGCAGCAGCTGTACTGCAGCGTGGGTGGCGACAACGTGCTGGGCGGCATCCTTGCGACTGGGCACCTGCTGGCGCTGGGGCGGCGGCGCATCGCCTTCATCGGCGACGCCCGCCTGCCCGAGGTCTGGCTGCGCCATCAGGGCCATCAGCAGGCGCTGCGTGAGGCGGGTCTGGAGGTCGATCCAGCGCTGGAGCTGCCGGCCCCCTTCGAGCCCAGCGTCGCAACGGGGCAGTTGCGCGAGTTCTGCGCGGCGCAACGCGACTTCGACGCCGTCTTCTGCTGCAGCGACGTGCTGGCCATGCTGATGGTCCAGGCCCTGCGTGCCACTGGCCGCCGCGTACCGGATGACGTCGCCGTCGTTGGCTACGACGACATGCCGCTGGCCGCCTATTGCGATCCGCCGCTGACCACGGTTCACCAGCCGGTGGCCGAGGCGGGCGCCGAACTCGTCGAGGCCCTGCTGGGCCAGTTGCGTGGCGAGCGCGCCGGGCCGCAGACGCTGCCCGTCTACCTGAAGTTGCGCGAAAGCGCTCCCGACCGTTCCCGCTGAGCCGGGGCATCGGGCCTTCGGTGCGCAGGCCATTGGGCCGTTGAATATCGTTTCCAACGATTGATTGATTTGTGCGGGTGGTTGTCGATTACTAAGGGCTTCTACTGAATTGCAATCGATTGCAAAACGATTGCATCGAGTGCAGAATGAGGACACGGACGGCGCTTGATTCAGGCGCTGCCGCCCGCCTCGAAGAAGGCGCCCGGAATACGACAACAGGAGACGACATGCACACCCTTGCACTGCGCCGCGCGCGCTTCACTCCCCTGGCCGCTGCGGCGCTCGCCGTCATCGCTGCCGCCGCCCAGGCCCAGCAAGCCGCCACCACTGACACGGCCGACGGCCTCAAGCTCGACGCCGTCGTCGTCACGGGGACCTCCTCGGCCAAGTCCAAGATGCGCTCCAGCGTGGCCATCTCGACCATCGAGAGCGAAGGCGTCGCGGCCGTCACCGCCGCCAGCGCGACGGACCTGCTGCGGGGCGTGCCCGGCATCCGTGCCGAGGCCAGCGGTGGTGAATCCAACGCCAACGTCGCGGTGCGCGGCATCCCGGTCTCGGCCGGCGGTGCGCGCTACATCCAGTTCCAGGAAGACGGCCTGCCCGTGCTGCAGTTCGGCGACATCGCCTTCGCCACGCCCGACACCTGGATGCGCGCCGATGCCGGCTTCGAGCGCCTGGAGGTGGTCCGCGGCGGCTCGGCCGCGCTGCTGGCCACCGGCGCGCCTGGCGGCATCATCAACTTCATCGGCAAGACCGGCCTGGAGCCCGGCGGCAGCCTGCAACTGACCAAGGGCCTGGACTTCGAACAGACCCGTGTCGACTTCGGCTACGGCGGGCGCCTCGCGCCCAAGACGCGCTTCTTCATCGGCGGCTTCTACCGTGTTGGCGATGGCGGCCGCAAGGGCGCCGATGGCACCGAAAACGGCGGCCAGGTGCGCGCCAACGTCACCTTCGAACTGGAGGGCAGGAGCTTTGTGCGCTTGAGCCTCAAGCATCTGGACGACCACAGCCCGACCTTCATGCCGACGCCGGTGCGTTATGTGAACGGCGGCATCCAGCAGATCCCGGGCCTGGACCCGCGGCGCACGGCTTTCTATGACGTCGCCTGGCCCATGGACAGCACGCTGACCAACAGCAACGGCCGCGCCACCAGCAACATCCGCGACGGCCTGACCGCCAAGAGCGATGCCTTCGGCGCCGAGATGGACCTCGACGCCGGCGGCGGGTTTCGCCTGCAGAACAAGTTTTCGTGGAGCAAGAACTCGGGCCGCTTCATCGGCATCTTCCCGGGCGACGACGTGGCCGCAGCACCCGCCGGCACGACGCTGGCCACCGGCCCCGACGCCGGCGCGGCTTACACGGGAGCGAAGTTCACGGCCGTCGTCTTCAACACCCAGGTCGACAACGCCGGCCTGATGGCCAACGACCTGAAGTTCTCGCGTGACTTCGACCTCGGCGGCGGTGCCAAGCTCAGCGCCGTGGCCGGCCTCTACACCTCGGTGCAGCAGCTGGACCTGACGTGGAACTTCAACCAGTACTCGCTGTCGGCCAGCGGCGAGGGTGCCCGCGTGCTCAACGTGCCCGGCCTCGTCAACGGCTCGCCCGGCTTCGGTGGCTGCTGCAGCAACACCCAGGACAGCAAGTACACGACCAACGCGCCCTACCTGGTGCTCAATCTGGAGTCCGGCGCGCTGTCGGCCGACATCGGCCTGCGCCGCGACAACCAGAAGGCCAGCGGGGCCTACTACCAGTCCAACGCCGGCCTGGCCTATGACCTCGGCAAGCCCAACGCCATTGACTACGACTTTGGCCGCACCTCCTACTCCCTGGGCGGCAACTACGCGCTGAACAGGGACCTGTCGCTGTTCGCCCGCTACTCCGACGGCGCCGCCTACAACGCCGACCGCATCACCTTCTTCAACAACCCCAACCTCGTCAACGGCAAGAGCCCGACCATCCCGACCAACAAGGTCAGGCAGGCCGAGGCTGGCGTGAAGATCCGCGGCGGTGGCATGAGCCTGTTCGCTACGCTCTTCCACGCCAAGACGGATGAGGTCAACGTCGACGTGACGACCAACCCCATCGTCGCCAAGGCCAACAGCTACCGCAGCAACGGCCTGGAGCTGGAAGGCTCAGCCCGCTTGGGTGTCGTCAGCCTGCTGGGC
This sequence comes from Roseateles sp. P1_C1_2, assembly GCF_056406535.1. Taxonomy (NCBI): domain Bacteria; kingdom Pseudomonadati; phylum Pseudomonadota; class Betaproteobacteria; order Burkholderiales; family Sphaerotilaceae; genus Roseateles; species Roseateles sp. P1_C1_2. The sequence goes on along the minus strand of NZ_JBFUAB010000025.1, from coordinate 30,670 downwards.
GGCCTGACCTACACCGACGCGAAGCAGGCCGATGGGCGGGCTCCGAAGCGCCAGGCCAAGGTCGTCTACCAGCTCACGCCCACCGTCAACCTGAACGATGCGCTGAGCTTGGGCGTCAGCATCGTCGGCACGACCAAGAGCCTGGACGATGGCCCCACCGGCGCGCTGACGATCACGCTGCCGGCCTACACCGTCGTCAACGCGTTCGCGAGCTATGCGCTTACCGATCGCGCGACGCTCTCGCTGGCAGCCAACAACCTCTTCAACGAGCTGGCCTACACCGAGAGCAACGACGGCCGCGGTGCCGCGCGGGCCTACACGGGCCGCACGGTCAAGGCTTCGCTGCGCTACAGCTTCTGAAGCTCATGGCCACGCCCGTCCTCGTGCTCGGCGAAGCCCTCGTGGACGAGTTCCACGACGGCGCAGTCGCCGGCGGCGCACCGTTCAACGTCGCGCGCTCGTTGGCCGCTTTCGGGGCACCGGTCCGTTTCGTCAGCCGCATCGGCGCGGATGACCCGGCCGGCCGTCTGGTGCTGGAAAGCGCCGCGCGCTTCGGCCTTGCGGTCGACGGCCTGCAGCGCGACGCGACCCACGCCACCGGCCGCGTCAGCGTGCATGAGGATGTGGCCGGCGACCACCGTTTCGAGATCCACGCCGATGCGGCCTGGGACCATCTCGAGGCACCGGTGGCCGGCGACGGCATCGTCTACTTCGGCAGCCTGGCCCAACGTCATCCAAGCTCCCGCGCTGCCATCCGTGCGACCGTCAAGCGCACGCCCGGCTCGCGCCTGCTCGACCTCAACCTGCGCTCCGGCAGCGACACGCCCGAACTCGCCGCTGAAGTGCTGATGCTGGCCGACTGGGTCAAGCTCAACGAGGACGAACTGGGCTGCCTGCTCGCCTGGTTCGAGCCCACGCTGCCAGCGCTGATGGCCCGCTTCGCGCTGCAGGGCTTGGTGCTGACGCGCGGCGCCGCCGGCTACGCGTTGCACGGCGAGCAGGGCCAGTTGTTGGCGACGGGGGAGGGTGTGCCGCAGCCGGCCTTTGTCGACAGCGTCGGCGCGGGCGACGGCTTCACCGCCTTGCTGCTGGCCGGCCTGTCGCTGAGCCGTGACCTGGGCGCAACCCTGGCCCTGGCCAACCGCTACGCCGCGATGATCTGCGGCGTGCGCGGCCCGCTGCCTTCCGATCCGACAGCGTTGGCCGCCTGGCGCGAAGCACTGCACGCGCTGCCGGCCGAGGAATGAAGATGCACAAGCCTCACCTGTCGTTCTCCCAGATCGTGAACATGAATGTCGGCTTCCTCGGCATCCAGTTCAGCTTCGGCCTGCAGCAGGCCAATATGAGCCCGATCTACCAGATGCTGGGCGCCGACGGCAAGAGCCTTCCCTACCTCTGGCTGGCCGGCCCCATCACCGGCCTGCTGGTGCAACCCCTCATTGGCGCGATGAGCGACCGCACGACGCACCGCCTGGGCCGGCGCACGCCTTACTTCCTGATCGGCGCGCTGCTGTGCTCGCTGGGCTTGCTGGCCATGCCCTTCAGCCCGGCGCTGTGGTTCGCGGCCGGCCTGCTGTGGATCCTGGACGCGGCCAACAACGTGACGATGGAGCCCTACCGCGCCTATGTCAGTGACCGCCTGCGCGAAGAGCAGCATGCCAGCGGCTTCCTCACGCAGGCCTCGTTCACCGGCCTGGCGCAGACGCTGGCCTATCTGACACCCAGCCTGCTCGTGTTCTTCGGCATGAACAAGGACGCGCTGGGCGCCAACGGCATCCCGGTCGTCACCACGCTGGCCTTCGTCATCGGCGCGCTGCTGTCGTTCACGACGGTGTGGTGGTCCATCCGCAAGGTGCCCGAACTGCCACTGCCGGCCGAGGAGATCGCGCGGCTGCGCGCGCTGCCGCATGGCTTTGGCCCGGCACTCGCGGAGATCTGGGCCGCGCTGCGCGACATGCCGGCCACGATGCGGCGGCTGTGGTGGATGGCGCTGTTCCAGTGGTACGGCATGATGTGTTACTGGATCTACATCGTGCCGACGCTGGCCGCGACGGTCTTCGGCACCGACGACCCGCACAGCGCCGGCTTTCGCGACGCGGCGCTGCTCAACGGCCAGGTCGGCGGCTTCTACAACGCCGTCGCCTTCGTCGCCGCTTTCGCGATGGTGCCGTTCACCAAGCGCCTCGGCGCGAAATGGGTGCATGCCTTCGCACTCGCCTGTGCGGCCGCGGGCATGTGGGCGCTGCCCGGCATTCGGGACAAAGCCTGGCTCTTCCTGCCCATGGTTGGCATTGGCCTGGCCTGGGGTTCCATCATGGGCAACCCCTACGTGCTGCTGGCCGGCAGCATCCCGCCCGAGCGCGCCGGCGTCTACATGGGCATCTTCAATATGTTCATCGTCATCCCGATGCTGATCCAGGCGATGACGCTGCCCCTGTTCTACGACAGCCTGCTGGCGGGTCGTCCCGAGAACGTCATTCGCCTCGCCGGCGTGCTGCTGGCGCTTGCGGCGCTGTGCGTGCTGGCCGTCAAGAGTCCCAAGTCCTCATGAAGAACCAAGTCCAGCTCATCACCTATGTGGACCGCCTTGGCGGCCGGCGCGATGGCGCCGACCTGATCCGTCTCGGGAAGCTGCTCGGCCAACCCGGCTCGCCGCTGGCGGGCGTGTTCGGCGGCGTCCACCTGCTGCCCTTCTTCCATGCCATCGACGGCGCCGACGCAGGCTTCGACCCCATCGATCACACCCAGGTCGACCCGCGCCTGGGGCACTGGAGCGACATCAAGGCGCTGACCGAGGGCCTGGACGTGATGGCCGACGTCATCGTCAACCACATGTCCAGCGAGTCGCCGCAGTTCCTGGACTATGCCGAGAAGGGCGAGGCCTCGGCCTATGCGGGCCTGTTCCTGACGCTGGATGCGGTCTTTCCCGGCGGCGCCAGCGAGCGTGACCTGCTGTCCGTGTACCGCCCCCGCCCCGGCCTGCCCCTGACGACCGCGATGCTGAAGAACGGCGAACGCCGCATCCTGTGGACCACCTTCACGGCCGCGCAGATCGACATCGCCGTGCGCCATCCACAGGGCCGGGCCTATCTGAGCGGCATCCTCAAGACCCTGGCCGCGAACAGCATCCGCATGGTGCGGCTGGACGCCGTCGGCTATGCCATCAAGAAGGCCGGCGCCAGCTGCTTCATGATGCCGGAGACCTTTGACTTCATCGCCGAGTTTGCGGCCGAGGCGAGGGCGCTGGGCATCGAGGTGCTGGTCGAGATCCACGCCTACCACCAGCGCCAGATCGAGATCGCGGCCCGGGTCGACTGGGTCTATGACTTCGCCTTGCCGCCCCTGGTGCTGCATGCCTTCGCCTTCAAGACCGCGGCGGCGCTCAAGCGCTGGATCGCCATCCGGCCGACCAACGCGTTGACGGTGCTCGACACCCATGACGGCATCGGCATCATCGACATCGGCGCCGACGCCAGCGACCGCACGGCCCACCCCGGCCTGGTGCCGCCGTGGGAATTGGACGCCTTGGTCGAGCGCATCCACGAGGCCAGCGGCGGCGCGAGCCGGCTCGCCACGGGTGCTGCGGCCAGCAACCTCGATCTCTACCAGGTCAATTGCAGCTTCTTTGACGCCATGGGCCGCAACGAGACGGCCTATCTGCTGGCCCGCGCCGTCCAGTTCTTCCTGCCCGGCGTGCCCCAGGTCTATTACGTCGGCCTGCTGGCCGGCCACAACGACATGGTGCTGCTGTCCCGCACCCAGGTCGGCCGCGACATCAATCGCCATTTCTATGGCGAGGACGAGATCGCTGGCGAGTGCGAGCGCCCGGTCGTGCGCCGCCTGATCGAACTCATCAAGCTGCGCAACCGCCACCCGGCATTTGACGGCAGCTTCCAGCTGCTGGCCAGCAGCGAAGAGGAACTCAGCCTGCGCTGGCAGCAGGACGGCCACTGGGCGACCCTGCGCCTGGACTTTGCAAGTCTGGATCACGAGCTGAGCTACAGCACCGAGGGTGATGGGCCGGGACGCTTCGCCTTCAGTTGAGCGTCAGCCTGGCTGAGCAGAATCCGGGGCAGTTCAAACCCCCGGAGACCCGAGCATGTGGAAATTGATCGTTGGCTTCATCGCCTTTGCCGCGCTGGCGTTGTTCATCCTGATGAAGAGCGGCGGCAATATCGACCTGAGCGGCGAGAAGCATGACGTGGCGGCGGGTGCCCATGAACCGGCGGCTTCGGCCGCCTCAGCTGCCGTGGCTGCGGTCGATGGCGCTTCGGCGCCTGCTTCCGCAGCGTCCAACTGACTTTTCGGGCCAAGCGCTGGGCCGCTCCCGAGCAGGCCCGCACTGGCGATGTGATTGCGGCTCGATGCCGCAAGCATCGCCGTCCCCTCGGGGGCTGAGGCCGGACACGGCGAGTCCTGTGAACTCGTCCTGCCTGCCGAAGAGCAGCCGCTCTGCCGGCTGCGCGGTCTGCAAGACCGACCAGACGCGCTCGCGTTCAGCGACGCGAGTTTGGGCGAGGGGCCGTCATTGAGTCTCGGTGCCGGCGCGCTGAGGCGCCATCAGCGGCAGGCGCATCAGCATCTGCGTGCCCTGGCCTGGCGAGGAGCGCACCTCGATCTGGCCGCCCAGCACATTGGTCACGATGCTGTGCACGATGTGCATGCCCAGGCCCGAGCCGCCGGTGCCGAGCTTGGTCGTGAAGAAGGGGTCGAAGATGCGCCGCCGCACGGACTCGTCCATGCCGCGGCCGTCGTCGGTCACCGTGAGCTCGACCTGCTCGTCGTCCAGGCGCGCGCAATAGACCTTGACGCGGCCCTGCTCCGCGCTGTCAAAGCCGTGCAGCAGCGCATTCATCAGCAGATTGGTCAACACCTGGCCCAGCGMGCCGGGGTAGCTGTTCATCACCAGGCCGTGGCAGAGCTCGGTGTCGATGACGAAGGGTGTGTGCTTGAAGCTCGGCTCCACCATGACCATGACGTCCTCGACGACCTTGGCCAGGTCGAAGTCGCGCCGCATGTCGTTGGTCTGGTCGATGGCCACCTGCTTGAAGTCGCGCACCAGGTCGGCCGCCTTCTGCACATTGCGCTGCAGGATGTCCTGGCCCCGCCGCGTGTCGCGCGCCAGTTCCTCCAGCGTGCTGCGGCGCAATTGCACGCCACCGGTCAGCATGAGCTCGAGCTGCTTGTAGCGGTCGTCGAGCGCCGACACGACGGTCAGCGCATTGCCCAGCGGCGTGTTCAGCTCATGAGCGACGCCGGCCACCAGCCGGCCCAGCGACGCGAGCTTCTCCGACTCGACCAGTTCGCGCTGCGCCTTCTGCAAGGTTTCCAGCGCCTCGGACAACTCGGCATTGCTGGCCGTCAATTCGGCCGTGCGCTGGGTGACGGTCTCTTCCAGGTTGACGTTGTGCTGGCGCAGCGCCTCGAAGGCCGACAGCAGGGCCTGGCGCATGCGCTCCATGGCCACGCCGACGCGTGCGATCTCATCGGCGCCCGCCACGCGCAGCGGCTGCTCCAGCCGGCCGGCCGCCAGGGCTTCTGCAGCGCCGGTGAGCTCGGTCATGGGCCGCATCACATAGCGCTGCAGCACCCACAGCATCAGCACCAGCGACAGCGTCAGCGTCAGCACGCTGCGCCACACCGTGCGCCAGACTTCGGCCTGCTTGGCCTGCAGCAGCGGCGCGGCACTCATGCGCACCGTCAGCTTGGCGATCTCGCGGCCGTCGCGCTGGATGGGCCGGGTCTGGCTGAGCACCAGGTCGCCGTCGCCCGGTTCACCGGCACGCTGCTGCGACAGGAAGGGCGCCGACGACGCCGGTTCGACGACCTGCACGGACACGAAGCGCGGGTCGTCCATCTGCGCCTTGACCATGGGGTCGGCCAGGTCGGGCGAGACCTGCCAGACCGGCTCGGCCAGCGACAGGGCCATCACCTCGGTGGCGCGCGCGAGGTCGCGCTTGAGGTCCTCCATCGCCGTGGCGCGGGTCTTCTGGCCGTCGTAGAGCAGCACGCCGGTCGTCGGCAGCAGCAGGCCCAGCAGCAGGGCCAGCACGACGGCGAAGGTCAGGGAACTGCGCTGCCAACCCAACGCAGGTGAGGGCGTACGGGGCAGGGCAACGGGCGGCGGCAATGGGCTTTCCGGCATGGGCGGGCGCGGGCGAGGCGCGGGGGTGGCGCGGCGGTGGCGCAGAGGCGGCCAGAGTGTAGGCCCGGCAAAAGCGGTGCAATTGCGCATTCGAACCCGGTGAAGCCCGGGTTTTTCCTGGGGCAGGGGGGCTGCTGGGGGCGGGGGGGCTGGCCCCACAATCCGCGGCCATAACGCGCCCCTGTGGGCGCTTGGCCTGGAGAAAAACAGTGAAGCGTTGGGTTGGCCTGGCGGCCTTGTTCGCTGCCTGTATCAGTACGAATGGCGCGTTTGCGCAGAGCACGCTGCGCATTGGCATGGTGGCCGGTTTTACCGGCCCGGTCTCCGGCATCGTGCAGGAGAGCGCCGAGGGCGCGAAGCTGTATTTCGATTCGGTCAATGCCCAGGGCGGCATCAAGGGCCAGAACATCGAGCTGCTCACGCAGGACGACAAATACGACCCGGCCGCCACCGTGGCAGCGGCCAAGTCCCTGGCCAGCCAGGGCGTGCTGGCCTTGATGCTCAGCCGCGGCACCGGCCCGACCGAGGCCTTGCTGCCGGTGCTGAAGGAGAACAAGCTGCCGCTGATCGCACCGGCCACCGGTGCGGCCAGCCTGCGCGACCCCGTCCAGCCCTGGGTCTACCACCTGCGCGCCAGCTACCAGAAGGAGGCCGAGCGTGCCGTCAGGCACTTGGCCGGCATCGGCGTCAAGCGCATCACCATCGTGCAGGTCAACGACCCCTTCGGCAACGACGCCGGCAAGGGCGCCATCAAGGGCCTGGACGACATGAAGCTGCGGGCGCTGTCCCATCTGCGCTTCGACCGCAACAAGCCCGAACTCGCGCCGACGATGCAGGCCATCGCCAAGGCCGGCATCGAGGCCATCGTCTTCATCGGCCCGGCCTATGCCGTCGTCGAGGGCGTCAATGCGCTGCGCGCCGCGGGCTCGACGGCCCATGTCGCGACGCTGTCCAACAATGCCTCCAGCGACTTCGTGAAGCAGCTCGGCGAGAACGCCCGCGGCATCGTCGTGACGCAGCTCTTCCCCTATGAGCGCTCCACCTCCAACCCGCTGGTGCGCGAGGCCCTGGGCCTGGCCAAGGCGGCCGGCCGCGGCGAGCTGACGCCGGCCCAGCTGGAAGGCTTTGCGGCTGCCAAGCTCGTCGTCGAGACCATCAAGCGCGCCAATGGCAAGGACATCGGTCGCGAGGCCTTCACCAAGGCGCTCGAAGGCGCGCGCATCGACATTGGCGGCCTGCAGGTGCACTACTCCGAGAAGGACCACAGCGGCCTGGAGTTCACCGACGTGTCCATCGTCGGGCCTGACGGCAAGTTCTGGCGTTAGGACCGGCGCGCAACGCCGGCACGCGGCCGCGCGATGATGTGGTCTTTCGCTGCGTCGGAGGGCTGACATGGATCTGGGATTGAAAGGCCACTGGGCCCTCGTCTGCGCGGCGAGCAAAGGGTTGGGGCGCGGCTGCGCCGAAGCGCTGGTGGGGGAGGGCGTCAACGTCGTCATCACGGCGCGCGGCGAGGCCGACCTGCTGGCCACGGCCGACGCGCTGCGGGTGCTGAACCCCGACGTCGAAGTGCGCGCGGTGGCCGGTGACATCGCGACGCCTGAAGGCCGTGCGGCGGCCCTGGCCGTCTGCCCGCGGGTCGACATCCTCATCAACAACGCCGGTGGCCCGCCGCCCGGGGACTTCCGCGACTGGGGCCGCGAGCAGTGGATCGCCGCGCTGGACGCCAACATGCTGGCCCCCATCGAGCTGATCAAGGCCACGGTTGACGGCATGGCCGCGCGCGGTTTCGGCCGTGTCGTCAACATCACCTCGGGCGCCGTGAAGGCGCCCATCGACGTGCTCGGCCTCTCCAATGGCGCGCGCTCGGGCCTGACCGGCTTCGTCGCCGGCCTCGCCCGCCAGCCGCGCCTGGCCGGCGCCAATGTCACCCTCAACAACCTGCTGCCCGGTGCCTTCGACACCGACCGGCTGAAGAAGACGCTGGCCGCCGGCGCCGCCAAGGCCGGGCAGTCGGTCGACGATGTGGCCGCCAAGCGGCGCTCGAGCATCCCGGCCCAGCGCTTCGGCACGGCGGCCGAGTTCGGTGCCATCTGCGCCATGCTGTGCAGCGCCCAGGCCGGCTATCTGACCGGCCAGAACATCCTGCTGGATGGCGGCAACTACCCGGGAACCTTCTGATGGTCTGGCTCAAGCGCGTCCTCGTCGGCCTGCTGGTCCTCATCCTGCTGCTTGCCTTGACGATCTGGTTGGCGCTGCGCGGCAGTCTCGCCCAGCTCGACGGCGAGCGTGCGGTCGCTGCCCTCAGCGCACCGGCCGAACTGCAGCGCGATGCGCGCGGCTACCTGACCATCACGGCCGAGAACCGCATGGACGTGGCCCGCGCCCTGGGTTTCGTGCACGCCCAGGAACGCTTCTTCCAGATGGACCTGATGCGCCGCAACGCCGCCGGTGAGCTGTCGGCCATCGTCGGGCCCAAGGCGCTGCCGCTGGACAAGTCACGCCGCCTGCACCGCTTCCGCCATCGTGCAGAGGCCGGCATCGCGGCCTTGGCCGCCGACGAGCGCGCGCTGCTGGACGCCTATGTGAGCGGTGTGAACGCGGGGCTGGCCGGCCTTTCGGCCCGCCCGCCCGAATACCTGCTGCTGCGCCAGCAGCCCCAGCCCTGGGTGGCGGCCGACACCGTCCTCGTCGCCTATGGCATGTACCTGGACCTGCAGGGCTCCCAGGGGCGCGACGACGTCGCCACCGGCCTGCTGCACGAGGCGGTGCCGGCCGACTGGTATGCCTTCCTGACCCAGCACAGCGCCGACTGGCAGGCCGCGATGGACGACAGCCGCGTGGCCGCGGTGCCGCTGCCGGCCGGCCCGCTGCCGCCGGCCCTGAGCGCCGCCAAGACGGCCTGCAGCGACTGCAGCCTGCGTGACGCGCGCGACCTCGGCAGCAACAACTTCGCGGTTGCCGCCACGCATGGCGCCAGCGGGCGGGCCATCCTGGCCGACGACATGCACCTGGGCCTGCGCACGCCCGGCACCTGGTTCAAGGCGCGCATGAAATGGAAGGACACCGCCGGCAGCCATGACGTGGCCGGCGTGACCTTGCCCGGCGCGCCGCTGCTCGTCGTCGGCAGCAACGGCCATGTGGCCTGGGGCTTCACGAACACGACTTCCGACTGGGCCGACGTGATCACGCTCAAGCTCAACGCGGGCGGCACGCATTACGCAGTGGGCGGCGCCGAGAAACCGCTGCAGCGCGCCGTCGAGCGCATCGAGGTCGCCGGTGAGGCGGCCGTCGATCACGTGGTGCTGGAAAGCGAATGGGGCCCCGTGATGCCCCAGAAGGCGCCTGCCGGCCAGGCCTATGCGCTGCGCTGGGTGGCCCATGACCGCGAAGGCATGAATCTGCGCCTGATGCACATGGAGACGGCCGGCAATGTCGACGAGGCCGTGCAGCTGGCGGCGGGCGCCGGCWTGCCGGCGCAGAACCTGCTCGTGGCCGACGCCGCTGGGCGCATCGCCTGGACCGTCATTGGCGCCATGCCCAAGCGTGTTGCTGCCGACGACCTGGACCGGCCGCAGGACTGGAGCGATGGCCGCTCGCGCTGGCAGGGCTATCTGACCGCGGCCGAGCAGCCGCGCATCGTCGACCCCGTCGACGGGCGGCTGTGGACGGCCAATGCCCGCATGGTGGGTGGCGACGCGCTCAAGACGCTGGGCAACGGCGGCTACGACCTCGGTGCCCGCGGCATGCAGATCCGCGACGGCCTGCGTGCCCAGGATAAATTCGACGAGGCCGGCCTGCACGCCGTCCAGCTCGACCACCGCGCGCTCTTCCACCAGCACTGGCGCAAGCTGCTGCTGGAGCAGGTGCTGACGCCCGACTTCGTCACCGCCAACGGCCTGGCGGACTACCGCATCGAGGTCGAGAAGAGCGCCGACGCGGCCAAGCCCGACGCCGTGGGTTATCTGCTGGTGCGCTCCTTCCGGCTGCAGGCGCTGAAATCCCTGTTCGACCCGCTGGCCGGCCTGCTCGAAGCCCAGGGGCTGAAGCTGTCCGACCTCAAGCTGGTTCCCGAGACGCCCGGCTGGGCGCTGATCCAGGCCGCGCGGCCCGACACCCTGCCGGCCGCCTTCAAGAGCTGGCCCGAGCTGCTGCAGCGTGCCGTGCTGGACAGCCGCAAGGAGCTGATCGGCAAATACGGCAGCCTGGCCGCGGCCACCTGGGGCGCCGACAACGCCACCAGCATGCGCCATCCGCTGAGCGCCGCCGTGCCCTTGCTGTCCGGCTGGCTCGACCAGGCCTCCCAGGGCATGGCCGGCGACAGCCACATGCCGCGCGTGCACAACCACGGTCACGGCCAGAGCGAGCGCATGGTGGTCTCGCCCGGGCATGAGGAGAGCGGCATCCTCGTCATCCCGGGCGGCCAGAGCGGCCACCCGATGTCGCCTTTCTACCGCGGCGACCATGCCGCCTGGCTGGCCGGCGAGCCGCTGCCCTTCCTGCCCGGGGAGACGACCCATCGCCTGGTATTAAGACCCTGATCCAGGTGACCCCGTTCCAGCGGAATGGGGACGCCGCGAGGGCCAAGCGCTGGGCACAATCCTGGCCATCCGATAACGACGACGCGAGGTTCACGATGAACAACAAGATTCTCAGCATGACCGTGCTGGCTCTGGCCGCGGTGGCCGCCCAGGCGCAGGACGCTGGCTCCAATGTCGAGAAATGCCCTAAGAAGCTCGGCGTGCTGGCTGTGGCCGAGCCTCAGCATGGCTGGAACCACCTGTCGCACTACGGCCTGGGCTCGCCCGCGGCGCTGCTGCGCATGATGGTGCAGCAATCGGGCTGCTTCGACGTTGTCGAACGCGGCCAGGCCATGCAGAACATCCAGCAGGAGCGCAACCTGGCGGCGGCCGGTGAGATGCGCCAGGAATCCAATATCGGCAAGGGCCAGATGCAGGCGGCCGACTTCGTCATGACGCCCAATGTGTTGATCCCCGCCAGCAATACCGGCGGCGTCGGCGGTGCCCTCGGCGGCTTGCTGGGTGGCAAGCTGGGCGCCATCAGCTCGATCGCCGGCGGCCTGAAGTTCAAGGAAGCCACCACCAGCCTGCTGATCGCCGACGTGCGTTCCAGCATCCAGGTCGCGGCCGCCGAAGGCAAGGCTACCAAGACCGACTTCTCCATCGGTGGCTGGGGCTATGGTGGTGGCCTGGTCGGTGCCGCGGGCGGCTACACCAGCACGCCCGAGGGCAAGCTCATCGCGGCCAGCCTGCTCGACAACTACAACAAGATCGTGCTGACCATCCGCGACCAGCAGAGCCTGATCCGCACCGGCAGCGCCGCGGGCGACGCCAATGCGGGCGCCTCCACACAGGCCGGTGCGCCCGTGCCGGCCGGCCAGATGCTGGTGGCCAAGATCTCCAATGTGAAGGCCTATGCCGCGCCGTCGCGCGACAGCAAGGTTGTCGCGACGCTGAACCGCAGCGACGAACTCGTCGCGACCGGCGAGGTCAAGGATGGCTTCGTCAAGGTCGATGCCGCCAACTTCAGCGGCTGGGTGCAGCGCAGCCTCGTCTCGCCGACGGGCCGCTGATGACGAAGGTCGCTCTCGTCACCGGTGCCGGCTCCGGCATCGGCCGGGCCGTGGCCCGCGCGCTGGCCGCTGAAGGCTGGACGCTGGCGCTGATGGGCCGCCGCGAGGCGGCCCTGCGCGAGACCCTGCCGGACGCCTTGGCCCTGCCGACCGACGTCTGCGACGAGGCCCAGGTCGATGCCGCCTTTGCGACGCTGCGCGAGCGCTTCGGTCGTCTCGACCTGCTGTTCAACAACGCCGGCATCTCCGCGCCCGCCGTGCCCATCGACGAGCTGACGGTGGCCCAGTGGCGGGCGGTGGTCGACACCAACCTGACCGGCAGCTTCCTCTGCGCCCGCGCCGCCTTCGCGCTGATGAAGTCGCAGTCGCCGCGCGGCGGCCGCATCATCAACAACGGCTCCATCTCGGCCCATGCGCCGCGGCCGAACACGGTGCCCTACACGTCCACCAAGCATGCGATCACGGGCCTGACCCGATCGCTGAGCCTGGACGGCCGTGCCTTCGACATTGCGGCCGGCCAGATCGACATCGGCAATGCCGCCACCGAGATGACCGAGAAGATGACGCGCGGCGTGCCCCAGGCCAATGGCTCGCTGGCGGTCGAGCCCCGCATGGACGTCCAGGACGTCGCCCGCGCCGTCGTCTACATGGCCGGCCTGCCGCTGTCCGCCAATGTGCAGACGATGACGGTCATGGCGACGAACATGCCTTTTGTCGGGCGCGGTTGACGGCTTGTCCATGACGACGCTGGTGCTGCTGCCCGGAATGGACGGCACCGGCAAGCTGTTTCAACCCTTCGTTCGCGAACTGCCTGCCGATTGGCGGGTGATCGTGGTGGGCTATCCGGCGGATGCCCGGCTGGGATATGAAGCCTTGACCTCGCTGGCGCGAACGGCACTGCCGCCCGACGGGCTGTTGGTGCTGCTCGGCGAGTCCTTCTCAGGGCCTGTCGCCATCCAGTTGGCGAGCGAGTTGGGTCCGCGTGTACAGGCGCTGATCCTGTGCAGCAGCTTTGCTCGCAACCCTCGCCCGGGGCTTTCCTGGCTCGGTGGTCTGACAGGCAGTTTGCCTTCGCCCGCATTCATGCCGGCGGCACTCTCGTCACGCGTGATGCTGGGTGCGCAGGCACCTTCCGAGTCGCGCCTGTTGCTCACGCAAGCCCTCTCGGCTTTGCCGGCCGCAGTGCTTCGCGCCCGGCTCAAGGCGGTGATGGCGGTCAACGTCATGCCGCTGCTCGCGCAATTGCGGTGTCCCGTGCTTTACCTGCAGGCGCGGCAGGATCTCCTCGTGCCGCCCCATGCGGGCGCCGAGATTCGCCGGTTGTTGCCTGCTCTCCAGGTGGTTAGCCTTGAGGGTCCCCATGGGCTGTTGCAAGCCTCTCCCAAGGCTGCGGCCGCCGCCTTGTTGGCGTTTTTGGCGCGCGGCAATGAGGCGTCTGACGGGTGACGATCGTCACGGCGACGATGGAGCGCCGAGCGTTCAGAATAGAGCCATGTCGCTGTTCCGCCCGCTACTCCGCCTGCTGATGATCGCCGCCGGTGCCCTCATCGGCCTCGGCCTGTTCCTGATCGCCGTGCTGGCCTTCCTGGCCTTCCTGCTCTTCAGCCTGCTGACCGGCCGCAAGCCCAATCTGCAGTTCCGCGTCAACAAGAACCCCTGGGCCCAGCGCCGCCAGCCGGCGGGAGATGTGGTCGACATCGAGGCACGTGAAGTGCCGGATGCAGCACCGCTGTCGCTGCGCTCGCCCGAGCAGCGCTGAATTCGGCATTGCTTGGACTGAGTTTGCGGGCCGAGCGCCGGGCCGCTCCCTAGCCGGCCCGCCTGTGGCGATGTGCTCGCGGCTCAATGCCGCGAGCATCGCCGTCCCCTCGGGGGCTGAGGCCGGACACATTGCGCCCAGTGGGCGTCATGTGCCTGCCGAAGAGCTGCGGCACATGCCGCAGCGCGGTCTGCAAAGACCGATCGGGCTCGCCCGCGTTCAGCGTGGCGGGAGCGAGCGAGGGGCTTCCAGTTCGACGGGCCCATACCAGGTGCGCGCCGACGCGCGGCTGTTGTCGCTGTCGGTCATGACGGCCATCGACGTCAGCGGCCCGGGGGTCTCACCGAAGGCCAGGCGGAAGTCGGCGGCGAGGTCGCGGCGGTGGTCGCGCCAGCGGCGCAGTTCGGCCGGACCGGAGTCGACCACGATCTTGCGGATGCGGTCGCTGCGCGGGTTGACGACGACGGTGCCCACCGGCAGCTTGCTGTCCCAGACATACATCAGCGTCGCATAGGGCGGCATTTCGCCGGTCAGGGCCTGGGCGAGCTCGAACTTCATGCGCGTGCGCAAGGGCAGTTTGTCGATGTCGCCGCCGAAGCCGAAGATGACGCGGGCGACGGCATCCTCGTGGTCGATGTCGGCGACATTGGCGCCCGGGATGAGGCTCTGTACCCACCACGAGAAGCTGACCTCGCCGACCTGGGGCTGCGCCTGATCCAGGCGCTTGCGCCAGATGCTGGCCGAGCGGTCCGACGCTGCTTCCAGCGCGGGGCGGCCGTCCTTCTCCGTCCAGCTGTACAGCGTCGGTTTCTTGCCGGGCAGCGCCAGGGGCTGCCAGCCTTGGGCGGCCGGTGGGGGCGAGACGGTCGAGGCGCAGCCGACCAGCGCGGCGAGGGCGCAGAGCAGGAGTGGTCTGCGCATCACCAGGTCTTGCGCTGCAGTTCTTCGAGGATTTCGCCGTAGATGCGGTAGCGGCTGGCGCTGATCTGCCCCGCCTGCACGGCCGCGCGCACGCCGCAGTCGGGCTCGTGAATGTGGCTGCAGTTGGCGAAGCGGCAGTTGGCGTGCTCGCGCAGATCGGGCATGTAGCGCCAAAGGTCCGAAGCAATGATCTGGCGCAGGCCGAATTCCTGGAAGCCGGGTGAGTCGATCAGCGCCGTCGTGCGCGTGTCATCGGTCCAGTACCACTGCGTCGTCGTCGTCGTGTGGCGGCCGGAGTTCAGGGCCTGCGAGATCTCGCCAATCTGGGCCTTGGCATCTTTCACCAGCAGATTGATCAGCGTGCTCTTGCCTGTGCCGCTGGGGCCGAGCACGAAGGTGCGCTGGCCGGCCAGCCAGGGCGCCAGCGTCGCGCGGGAGCCCTCGGGGTCGGCCTTCAGCGCGACCTCGAACATCTTCAGGCCCATCGCACGATAGGGCGCGAGGCGCTCGCGAGCCGAATCGGTGCCCGGCAGGTCGGTCTTGTTCAGCGCGATGGCCATGCTGATGCCGGCGGACTCGGCCGCGATCAGCGAGCGCGTGAGCTGGCTTTCGCTGAACACCGGCTCGACGGCGACGAGCACCAGCAACTGGTCGAGATTGGCCGCGAAGCTCTTGGTCTTCCACTCGTCCTGGCGGAACAGCAGATTGCGACGCGGCTCGACGGCTTCGATGACACCCTCGTCGCCAGAATCCGCAAAGCGCACCTGGTCGCCAACCACCGCGTCGCTTTTCTTGCCGCGTGGATGGCAGACGAAGCGCTTGCCGTCGGCGTCCTCGACGATGTAGTGGCGGCCGTGGCCGCGCACGACAAGTCCCAGGTCCAGCGCCTGGAATTTGCTCATGTACCGGTCGCTTCGGGCAGGGCACTCACCTGCGCGGCACAGATGGCGTCGTTCAAGGTCAACCCGCCCCGCGAATGCGTGGTGAAGCTGACGGTGCAGGCGTCATAGCCGACCAGCATCTCGGGGTGATGGTCCTGGGCATGCGCGATCTCGGCGACGGCGTCGACAAAGGCCATGGTCTGGTAGAAGTTCGCGAAGCCGAAGCGGCGTCCGATCACCTTGTTCTCGGCATCGGGCAGCCAGCCGGGCAGTTGGGCCAGCACGCGGCTGCGCGTGTCGGCATCCATCAGCGGGGCCTTGGGGTCACATTGGGCGAGCAGCAAATCGTTCATGCGGCGAGTGCGGCAAGCCTCTCAGCGGCCGGTGGGTGGGAGTAGTAGAAGCGGGCGTAGACCGGGTCGGGCGTCAGCGTGCCCGCATTGTCCTCGTGCAGCTTGAGCAGTGCCGAGGACAGGTCGGCGCCGCTGGCCTGGGCGCGGGCATAGGCATCGGCCTGGAACTCGTCGCGGCGCGAGAAGTGGCTGGCCAGGGGCGTGACGAAGAAGCCGAACACCGGGCCGGCGATCAGGAAGAGGATCAGGGCCAGTGCGTCGTTGGGCGCCGCGAGATTCGGTGTCGCACCCAGGCCCAGGTAGAAGGCCGGCTGCTGCATCAGCCAGCCCAGCAGCGCGAAGCCGGCCAGGCTCATGGCGAACATCAACACGATGCGCTTGGTGATGTGCTTGTGCTTGAAGTGGCCCAGCTCATGGGCCAGCACCGCCTCGACCTCGCCAGTGTTGAGCTTGGCCAGCAGGGTGTCGAAGAAGACGACGCGCTTGGCCGGGCCGAAGCCGCTGAAGTAGGCATTGCCATGCGCCGAGCGGCGGCTGCCGTCCATGACGAACAGGCCCTTGGCCGCAAAGCCGCAGCGGGCCATCAGCTTCTCGACGCGGTCCTTGAGCGCCAGGTCCGTCAGCGGCTCGAACTTGTTGAACAGCGGGGCGATGACGGTCGGGTAGATGACCATGATGAGGAGGTTGAAGCCCATCCACGCGCCCCAGGCCCACAGCCACCAGCGTGGTCCGGCGGCACCCATCAGCCACAGGATGAGGGCCACGATGGGCAGCCCCATCAGCACGCCGACGGCCAGGCCCTTGGCCATGTCGGCGAAGAAGAGCCTGAGCGTCGTGCGGTTGAAGCCGAAGGCCTGTTCGAGGCGGAAGGTCGACCACAGCTCCCAGGGCAGGTCCAGCAGCGACCCGGCCAGCACGAAGGCGGCGACCAGGGCGAGCTGGTAGCCCATGCCTTGCCAGGCCTCGGGCAGGGTGCTGCTGGCGGCGAGGATCCAGCCATTGAGCGCGTTCAGGCCGCCCAGCAGCGTCCAGCCCAGCAGCACGGCCGCATTGAAGGCCAGCGCGAGCAGGCCGAAGCGGCTGCGGGCAACGGTGTAGTCCGCCGCCTTCTGATGGGCCGCCAGCGTCACGCTGCCGGCGAAGGCCGCCGGCACCTGGTCGCGGTGGGCGGCGACATGGCGGATCTGCCGCGAGGACAGCCAGAATTTGACGAGGGTCGAGGCGGCCAGCGCGAGCGCAAAAGCAAGGGACAACAGCAATGGAGACATAAGCCTCAAGTTTAGGCTGCGAGAATTCCGCCTCTTCAGAGAGAGCCCACCATGTCCGACACCCTTGCCCTCAGCGAAAACAACCTGATCTGGATCGACCTCGAAATGACGGGGCTCTATCCCGACACCGACCGCATCATCGAGATCGCCGTCGTCGTCACCGACGCCAACCTCGAAAAGCGCGTCGAGGGTCCGGTCTTCGCCGTCCACCAGAGCGACGCGACGCTGGACGCCATGGATGCCTGGAACAAGGGCACCCACGGCAGGAGCGGCCTCATCGACCGCGTCAAGGCGTCCACGATCTCCGAAGCGGAAGCCGCCGCCCAGACGATCGCCTTCCTGAAGCAATACGTGCCCAAGGGCAAGAGCCCGATGGCTGGCAACAGCATCTGCCAGGACCGGCGCTTCCTCGCCAACTACATGCCGGAGCTGGAAAGCTTCTTCCACTACCGCAACCTCGATGTCTCCACGCTGAAGGAGCTGGCCAAGCGCTGGAAGCCGGCGGCGCTGGAGGGCTTCAAGAAGGCCCAGGCGCATACGGCCATGGCCGACATCCACGAGTCCATCGACGAGCTGGTGCACTACCGCACCCACTTCCTGAACCTGGCCTGATCGGCCTGCACGGCGCTTGCTGCACGCCGCTTTCGACTTCCCCCGCCACCCGCTGGCCCGCGAGGACGGCGAGCGCCTGCGTGGCTGCTGGGGGCAGCCGCCGGCGCGCTGGCTGAGGGCAGGGCGGCTCGACGAGGTCGTCGGTGTCATCGCCGAAGCCGAGGCCGCCGCGCGCGCCGGCGCCTGGGTGCTGGGCGGCCTGCGCTACGAGGCGGCGGCTGCTTTCGACAAGGCCCTCGCCACCCATCCGRCCAGCGCACTCCTGGTCGAGTTCGCCGTCTACGACACGGCGCCCGAGCCCTGGCCGGAGCTGCCGCCGGCCCACACCGGCCTGCTCGGCTGGCAGGATGCTGAGCCCGACGCGACGGCCGCCATCGAGCGCATCCGTAGCTATATCCGCGACGGCGACTGCTATCAGGTCAACCTGACGACGCGGCTGCGTGCGGCGGCCGGCGCACTGGACCCCGAGCAGCTCTTCCTGGCCCTGCACGCCAGCCAGCCGGGTGGCTTCAGCCTGTTTCTGCGCGAAGCGGGCGCCGCCAGCGTGTCGCCGGAGCTCTTCTTCGACTGGCGCCCCGTGCCCGGTGCCAAGGCGAGCTGGCTGCTCGCCGCCCAGCCCATGAAGGGCACGGCGCCGCGCGGCCGCGACCGCGTCGACGACGAGGCCGCCCAGGCGCATTTGCGCACCAGCGAAAAGGAGCGCGCCGAGAACCTGATGATCGTGGACCTGCTGCGCAACGACCTCAGCCGCGTCGCCCAGCTCGGCACGGTGCGCGTGCCGCGGCTGTTCGAGCTGCATGCGCTGCCGACGGTCTGGCAGATGACGTCCACCGTGACCGCTGTCAGCCGCGGCGGGCTGACGCTGGCGGACGCGTTCGCGGCGCTCTTCCCCTGCGGCTCGGTGACCGGCGCCCCCAAGATCCGTGCGATGCAGATCATCCGCGAGCTGGAGCCGAAGGCGCGGGGCTGGTACTGCGGTGCGCTGGGGCTGATCCAGCCCGGCGGCGTCGCGACCTTCAATGTGCCCATCCGCACGGTCGAGTTCCACGGCGACGCCCTCACTTGCGGCATCGGCAGCGCGATCACGCTGGACAGCGAGCCCGCCGCCGAGATCGCCGAATGGCGGGCCAAGTCGCGCTTCCTGGCGCGCGCCGAAGCGCCCGTCGAGGCGCTGGAGACGCTGCGCCTCGAAGCCGGTGTGGCCCTCCGTGGCGAAGCGCACCTGGCCCGCATGCAGCGCACGGCGCGTCATTTCGGCCTGCGTTTTTCGCTGGCCGAGGCGCGGGCGCATCTGAAGGCCGTGGCCGAGGCCCATGCGCAAGGCAGTTGGCGGCTGCGCCTGACCTGCGATGCCGAAGGCCGCGTCGCACACACGCTCACCGCCTTCACGCCCACGGCCGAGCCGGTGCGCCTGGCGCTGGCGGACCGCCCCATCCCGACGCGCGGCCCACGCGCCGAATACCTGGCCCACAAGACCACGCGTCGTGAGCTGTATGCCTTGGCCAAGCCGGCCGAAGCCTTTGACCTCATCCTCTGGAACGAGGCCGGCGAGCTGACCGAATGCAGTTTCGGCAACCTCGCCCTGCAACTCGACGGTCGCTGGCTGACCCCGCCGCTGGCGGCCGGCCTGCTGCCCGGCGTGTTGCGCGCCGAGTTGCTGGCCCAGGGCCGCGTCCAGGAGGCGCGGCTGACGCGCGACGACCTGGCCCGCGCCTCAGGCCTGGCCTTCTTCAACAGCCTGCGCGGCTGGCTGCCGGCTCAGTTGCTGAAATAGCCCGGCTGGTCCACATCGGCCAGCAGGCCGGTGCGACGCGGTTGCCAGCCCAGTTCGCGCTGCGTCCACTCGCTGCTGCAGGGGTTGTCCATGGCGGCGAAATGCTGGAACCAGCCGAAATGGGCCGCCGCGGCCTCGCCCGTCAGGCCCTGGACCGGCAGGCCCAGGCGCCGGCCGATGGTGGCCGTGAGATCGGCGAAGGGCAGGCCGGTTTCGGCGGCGCCGTGATAGCTCACGCCACCCCGGCCCTGTTCGGCCACGAGGCGGAACAGGGCGGCGGCATCCAGCCGGTGCACCGCGGGCCAGCGGTTGCGCCCCTCGCCCACGAAAGCGGCCAGGCCCTTTTGGCGCGCAAGGGTGATGAGCAGCGGCACAAAGCCATGATCACCCTCGCCGTGAACCGAGGGCGGCAGGCGCACGACGCTGACATTCACGCCGCGCTCGGCCAGGGCCGCCGCGGCTTGTTCGGAGGCGGCGCGGGGATGATGGCTGGAAGGCGCGTCCGTCTCCGTCGCGAGCGGCTTGCCGGCCACCAGGGCCGTGCCCGAGGTGACGACGAGGCGCCGGTCGCTGCCTGCCAGCGCGTCGCCCAGCGCCGTGATGACGCCGCGGTCATCCTCGCAGCTGGCGGCGAAGCGGGAGAAGTCGTGGTTGAACGCGGTGTGGATGACGGCGTCGGCCGCCGCCGCGCCGCGCCTCAGGCTGTCGAGATCAATCAGATCGCCGCGGTGGGCTGCGGCGCCTGCTGCGGCGAGGGTTTCAGCGGCAGCGTCCGAGCGCGCCAGGCCCGTCACGCGGTGACCGTGGGAAAGCAGTTCTTGCACAATGGCCGAGCCGATGAAGCCGGTCGCGCCCGTCACGAACACATGCATGGGAAAGGTCCTTGCGAAACAGTGGAAGTGGCGCCACTGTCGCGGCGCCGCCTGCTGGCGTGAAGCCGTGAGCGCATACCGGTATTGCCACTAACAGGATCACGATGTCTGTCGTCGAAGACAACCCGCTGGGCCGCTACCTGAAGGAACGTCGCGCGCGCCTGGACCCGGTCGCGCTGGGCCTGCCGCTGGCGCGCCGGCGCACGCCGGGCCTGCGCCGCGAGGAGGTGGCACAGCGCGCCCATGTGAGCCCCACCTGGTACACCTGGCTGGAGCAGGGCCGCGGCGGCGCGCCGTCCACCGAAGTGCTGGAGCGCCTGGCCGGCGCGCTGCAGTTGAGCAGCGTGGAGCGCGAGCACCTCTTCCTGCTGGCGCAGAACCGCCCGCCCGAAGTGCGCTACCAGGCCGCGACCGACGTGCCGCCGCGGCTGCAACGCGTGCTGGATGCGCTCGAATACTGCCCGGCGGTGATCCGCACGCCGACCTGGGATGTCGTTGCCTGGAACCGCGCCTGCGCGGCCGTGCTGAACGACTACTCAGCCATGCCCCCCGAGCGGCGCAACATCCTGCGCCACATCTTCGCCAACCCCGCCGCGCGCCTGCGCATGCCCAATTGGGCGCAGGACGCGCGCTTCGTCGTCGCTGCTTTCCGCGCCGATGCCGCGCGGGCCGGCGCGACGGCGGCGGTGCAGGCGCTGGTGAGCGAGCTGAGTGCCGTCAACGCCGAGTTCGCCGCGATGTGGGCGGAGCTGGACGTGCGCGGCAACTACGGCGAGGCGGCCAAGCAGATCCACCATCCGGTGGCCGGGCCGATCTCACTGGAATACAGCGGCCTGGCCGTGGAAGGCCGGCCGGACCTGACGATGATCGTCTACCACCCGGCCACACCGGCCGATGAAGCGCGCGTGCGCCAACTGTTGGCCCGGTAAGCGTGCCGGATCGCACACCCGCACTTCAGGGGTGAGTTCCGTGAAAACCCTGATCTGTGCTACAGTCGCAGCTTCGCTCGGTTCCAACCGAGCTTCGTACGTCTCCTCTGACCTCGTTCGGCCCGTAGTTCATACGGCTTCTCGAACACCCCTCGTGGATCGGTCGGCGGCGATGAAGCCGTCGCTTTGACTGTTCCCCCGTGCCGCACCCGACTGCAACCAGCAGCCCGAGCCGCCCGACACGAGCTTTCTCCCAGCGACTTTGACTGCTGAACGGCATGGTCTGTTCAGCGCCCGCGTGTCTGCCCTCACTGTTTTCCGGGCGGCATGGATGGGCTTTGACTGAAAGAACGACATGAGTTTCGATACCCTGGGCCTGAACGAAGTGGTCCTGAAGGCCGTGAAAGATTCCGGCTACGAGAACGCCACCGACGTGCAGACGCTCGCCATCCCCGCTGCCATCGCCAACAAGGACTTGATGGTCTCGGCGCGCACCGGCTCGGGCAAGACCGCTGCCTTCATCCTGCCGGCGCTGGAAAAGATCCTGGCCGCCCGCGGTGACGACAGCAAGCGGCGCGAAAAGGGCAAGATCTACGGCCCCAAGATCCTGGTGCTGGCTCCCACCCGTGAGCTGGCCATGCAGGTCGCCAAGGCTGCACAGACCTACGGTCGCTTCATTCCCGGCCTGAAGGTCGCGACGGTGCTGGGCGGCATGCCTTACCCGCTGCAGATCCGCCAGCTGACTGGCCCCCTGGACATCCTGATCGCGACCCCCGGCCGCCTGATCGACCACATCAATTCCGGCAAGTGCGTGCTGGGCAATGTCGAGATGCTGGTGCTGGACGAAGCCGACCGCATGCTGGACATGGGTTTCATCGACGACATCACGATGATCGCTGGCAACACGCCGGCCGAGCGTCAGACGGTGATGTTCAGCGCCACCTTCGCTGGCCACGTCGGCCGCCTTGCGCAGAACCTGTTGAAGGATCCGCAGCGCATCGAGGTTGCCAACCACACCGACACGCACGAGAACATCGAACAGCGCCTGCACTGGGCTGACAACCCCCATCACAAGGACCAGCTGCTGGAATCCATCCTGGCGCTGCCGGAAATGGAGCAGGCCGTTGTGTTCACCAGCACCCAGCGTGACGCCGACTGGCTGTCCGAGCGCCTGGCCGAGATCGGCCACTCGGTCGCCCCGCTGCACGGCGCCATGCCCCAAGGCAAGCGCAACCGCGTGCTGCAGGCCCTGCGCAGCAAGCAGGTGCGCGTGCTGGTGGCCACCGACGTCGCCGCCCGCGGCATCGACGTGCCGACCATCAGCCACGTCATCAACTACGGCCTGCCGATGAAGGCCGAGGACTATGTCCACCGCATCGGCCGCACCGGCCGTGCCGGTCGCCAGGGTCTGGCCATCACGCTGGGCCTGCGCGACGACGTGTCCATGATCCGCCGCATCCAGCAGTTCACGACGCAGACGATTCCGGTGCAGCAAATCGAAGGCCTCGAGCCCAAGACGCAAGAGCCGCGCATCTTCCCGCCGCGTCCGGCTGGCAGCTTCGACGACCGTGGCCCGCGTGGCAACTTCGGCGGTGGCCGTCCGAGCTTCGGCAACAAGCCCTTCCGTCGTGAAGACGGTGGCCGCCCCTTCCATGGTGGTGGCAAGCCTTTCAATCATGGTGCCGGCGGCCAGGACCGTGGCTTCGCGCCCCGTGACGACCGCGGCTTCGCCCCGCGTGGCGACCAGCGTGGTTTCGCACCGCGTGGCGACGCCCCGGCCTTCCAGCCGCGTGACGAGCGTGGTTTCCAACCCCGTGAAGACCGTGGCTTCCAGCCGCGTGATGACCGTGGTTTTGCCAACCGCGACGAGCGTGGCTTCCAGCCGCGTGAAGACCGCGGCTTCGCGCCCCGTGACGACCGTGGTTTCGCACCGCGCGGCGATCGCCCCTTCCAGCCGGGCGCCAAGCCCAGCTTCGGTGCCAAGCCGGCCTTCGGCGACCGCCGTCCGCCGAGTGGCCCGCGCAAGGGTGGCTTCGGCCGCTGATCCCGCGGCGGCAGTTGCCGCCCGGCGATGATGGAGGGCCCGCTGTGCGGGCCCTTTTTTCATGATGAGCTCCAGCGACAGACAGACCGGCACCCTCGTCCAGTGGGACGACGCCAAGGGCTATGGCTTCATCGCGCCCGATGGCGGCGCGGCCCGCCTCTTCGTGCACATCCAGGCCTTTGCGGCCCGCCCGCAGCGGCCGGTGGTGGGCGAGAGGTTGAGCTTCCAGACGGGCCGTGACGCCCAGGGCAAGCCGCGCGCACTGGCCGTGCGGCCCATCAAGGCGCCACCGCCGCCCGCCACGCCGCGTGATCGCGGCCGGGTGTTGCTGCTGGTGCCGGCCTTTGCCGGCTTTGTGCTCACCGTGCACCTGCTGTGGGGTGTGCCCAACTGGCTCTGGGGCCTCTACTCCGCCATGAGCATGGCGACCTTCATCGTCTATGCGCTCGACAAGCGTGCCGCCCGGCGCGGTGACTGGCGTGTGGGCGAGAACACGCTGCACGGGCTGTCCCTGGCCTGCGGTTGGCCGGGGGCGCTGCTGGCCCAGCAGGTGCTGCGCCACAAGAGCGTGAAGCCGGCGTTCCGGCGCCTCTACTGGGCGACGGTCGTCATCAACATCGCGGCCTTCGCCGCGGTCTTCACGCCGCTGCTGAAAAGCTGAGTTCGCCCAGGCCCTCGATGACGAGGCTGCCGTGGGCCGGGCCGGTGAGGGCATGCAGGCCACCCCAGGCGCCCGTCGTCACGACGGTTCCCGCAGCGACAGTGGCGCCGTTTCGCGTGGCATGACGGAACCACGCGGGCAGCACGCCGGCCGGGTAGTTCAGAGAATGGCCACCGCGGCGGACGATGTCGGGCTGGCCTTCCAGGGCCAGGCGCCATTCGAGCTGGCCCCAGTCCAGTGTGCGAAAGGGCTGCCAGGCGCCGAGCAGCAGGCCGGCATTGGACTGGTGATCGGCCATGCGCAGCAGGGCTGGCGCGTCCAGCCCTTCTTCCCAGCGCGAGGCGACCAGTTCCACGGCGATGCACATGGCTTCGGGCGCGCCATCCGCGTTGACGTGCAGCGCCACTTCGGCCTCGACGCCCAGCAGGGCCGTGCCCGCCACGGGATTCACGGGCGAATGGCTGAACGGCCCCTGAGCGCTGGCACCGCCGGACTTCCAGCGGTCGAAGCGCCAACCCAGGGCCAGCGCGACGCCGTCCTGCACTGCGTAGGCGTCGGCTTCGTCGCGGACGGCGTCGACCCAGTCGGCGGCTTTGAGCTGGCCGCCTTCGCGATGGCAGGCGACGAGTTGGGCTATCAGCGCGTTTCTCATGGCCCCAGTGTCGCGGACGCCGCGGCTCGCAATCACGCAGCCGCTTGACGAATCGCAGCGACTTCCGCCGGCGACAGCCCGAGTGAGTTCAGGAAAGCCTCGTGCTGGTCGGGCGCCGCAGTCTCGAAGCCAGCGTGCCAGCGGCGCATGTCCGCGTCGCTGAAGCCGGCCTGGCGCAGCAGCGCGACCCAGTCGACCTTGCCGCGGGCCTTTCGGCGTGCATGGAATTCCGGCATGGCGAGCAGCCGGGCCAGTTCCTGCTGCTGCTCGCGCAGTCGCTGCACCTCGTCGCTCAGCGCGAGCAGGCGTTGCTCCAGCAGGGCGGCAGGCCCGCCGGCAGCGGGGCGGGACAGCAGCTGCTGGATGGCCTGCAGGGACAGGCCGGCGTCGCGGTAGCGGCGGATGGCCTGCAGCCGCTGCACCTCGGCCTCGCCATAGAGCCGATAGCCACTCTCGCTGCGGGCGAGTGGCTTCAGCAGCCCCAGGGCTTCGTAATGCAGCAGTGAGGAGCGCGCCAGGCCGGTGGCGCGGGCCAGGCGACCGAGCGTCAGTGGCGGGCTCATGCGGGCAGGGGCAGCAGGTCGGGTGGAAGGAAGCGCAACCGCGCCTCCGGGCTGGCCAACAGTGTCGGCGAATAGTGGCGCGCCAACAGACCCCTCGCGTCGTCCAGCAGGGCCGCATCGTTGGGACCGTGGGCTGCCATCAGCCGCAGCAGGGCCTCGGTGATGGTGCGGTGGAACTTGGCTTGGGCGCCATGGTGGGCCGCGAAGCGGGCGATGTCGGCGCAGGTGCGCTCGATGGCGACCTCCAGCGGCGCGCTTTGTAGATGCAACCTGGCCAGCCGCAGATGCTGCAGATGGCCGAAGTCGCTGGCGGGCAGTGCGCCGCTGGCGATGGCTGCCAGGAAGGTTTCGTCTGTCATGGCCTCTCCAGAAGGGAAAAGCCATCAGCCTCAGGGTGACGGCAGTCGTCAGGTCAAGCGCATTCCCGCCCTAGCCGAAGCGGAAGCTGGACGCGGTCACGCCGCCCATGAACTCCGTCTCGTGATAGCTGCAGGCGCCGGCTTCGCCCTCGGCGGCGCCGGCCGCCACCATCAGCGGCAGCAGGTGTTCTTCGCGCGGATGGGCGAGGCGGGCGGCGGGGGCCTGGGCCCAGGCCTGCAGGCGCTCGGCGCGGCCGTCCGGCGAGGGCACGGCGGCCTGCAGCCAGGCGTCGAAAGCGACCGACGGTTCGCGGCCCGCCGCGCCGTAGAGGCGCAGGTTGTGGAAGCTGAAGCCGCTGCCGAGGATGAGGACGCCTTCGTCGCGCAGCGGTGCCAGCGCCCGGCCCAGGGCAAGGTGCTCGGCCGGGTTCAGGCCGCGCTTGAGCGACAGCTGCACGACGGGCACGTCGGCGTCCGGGTACATGGGCACCAGCGTGCAGAAGGCGCCATGGTCGAAGCCGCGCTGGGCGTCGCGTGCGGCGGGCAGGCCGGCCGCCTGGATCAGCGCGACGACGCGTTCGGCCAACACCGGGTCACCGGGGGCCGGATAGACCACCTCGTAGGTGTGGGCCGGGAAGCCGCCGTAGTCGTAGAGCATGCCGGGCGCTGGCGAGGTCATGACCGTGAAGGCGGCCTCTTCCCAGTGGGCCGACAGCATCAGGATGGCCTTCGGCTTGGCCGGCAGCGTGGCGGGCAAGGCTTGCAGCGAAGCTTCCAGCTTGGCGTGGGCGCGGCGATAGTCACCGTCCATGAAGGGCCAAGGGCCACCGCCGTGGGACAGGAAGAAGCTGGGCAGGCGAGTGTTTTGCATGCCCCAAAGCGTAGGCCCGCTTGAGCGGGCCTGGTTTCAGCCGGCTTGACGCCGGCATTCGCAAAACTCGAACGTCGATCAGGCCTGGCGGCGACGGCGGCTGGCGGCCAGGGCGGCAACGCCGGCCAGGCTCAGGAGGGCCAGACTGGCCGGCTCGGGCAGGCGGTTGCCGGGGCCGACGATGGAGGTGTCGTTGGCCAGTTGCCAGTTCAGGATGTCGTGATTCTCGATACCTGAGCCGGTGGCGGCCGTGAAGCCGACGAAGGCGTCGTTGGTGCCCAGGGCACCGGAAATGTCGATGCTGAAGTCGGTGATGAGTTGAATCAGCGCAGAACCGGCTTCCTGGACGCTGACGTTGAGCTTCTGCGTCGTGCCGTCGTAGTTGACGAAGGCCGACCAGACCTTGCCGTTGCTCATGCAGCCGGCCGCCAGGTGGTTGCCGAGGTGGCAGTTGCTGTTGCCGTAGGGCGAGGCCGTCACCAGGCTGGCCAGCGAACCGTTGACGTCCACGGCCACATGGTTGCTGCCGCCTACTTCGCCGTTGTCATAGGTATCGAACTCGATGGCGACGCTGTTGCCCACGCCAGCGTAGCCCATTCCGCCGCCCAGCCCGCCCAGGCCCGCAGTGGCCTTGGCTACCACGAAGGTGAAACCGTCGGCAGGGTCGATACCCCCGGCTTCGCTCATGCGGAACTGGAAGCTGGTGCTGAAGGTCGCGCCGGCGCCGAGGGAGATGGCCGTCGTGCTGTAACCGGCGCCGCCGACAAAGGCGGCCGCTGGCGTCAACCGCAGGTCGCCGCCACCGGTGGGGGCCGTAGCGCCGACGCAGGTCAGCGTCGAGCCGCAGGCGCCAGTGAAGTTGGCGTAGTCGATGACGAGGGCAGCCTGGGCCTGAGGCGCGGCCGCGGCCAGGGCTAAAGCAGCGATGGCGAGCAGCGAGTGGCGGGTCATGGCATCTCCTCCGGTTGTTGCAGGAGACTACGCAAGTTCGGTGCCATCGGGACGGCTGCATGGGCGCGGTGCTGCCACGGCATCTGACGACGTCGCGTGGCTGTCAAAGCCGTCGACACCCCCTAGTTTGTCGGCGGCGAGAGGCATCTGAGGCGCCGTCGATAATCCGCGCCCCATGCTGATATCACCCCTGGACACCGACGACGCGCTGCGCCCCGACCGCGTGGAGGACTACTTCCGCGACGGCGCCGTGCCGGCGGACGCGCTGCTGTGGTGGCAGCTCGAACGACACGACGCCTTGCAGGTTGCGCTGCGGGCGCTGTTCCAGGGCCCGGCGGGCGTCACCCGGCTGCGGCTGTGGGTGTTCTTCGAGCTGATGGCCTTGCGCGAGTCGCGCCTGACCCGCGAGGCGCTGAACCAGGCCTTCCACGTGCTGCGCGACGAGGTGCTGGACAACGTGCTCAAGCGCCTGCGCGAGGCCGAGCTGCTGGCCTGGGACGCCACCGCCCAGACTTATGCCGTCACGCCGCTGGCCCAGCAGCTCGTCGGCCTGCTGCAGCCGCTGACGCAGGAGCAGGCGCCCGACGGCGACCTGGCCTCGCTGCTGGCCGGCGTCGCTGGCGCCCACCAGCTCGGCACCTTGCAGCCGGCCCAGCTGCAGCATCTGCTGGCCCAGCTCTCGCGGCTCTACGACGAGTTCGCCGACGCCATCGCCAGCGGCAGCGAGTTCGCCTTGCGTCGGGCCCGCACCCGTTTCGAGAAGGCGTTGACGCTGGTGGACCGTGCCGGCGAAGCCCTCGGCGCCATCATTGCCCAGGCCGAGGCCGCCGGCGACGCCCGCCTGGAGCGCCTGGCCCGCGAGCTGGGCCTGGCCCAGGCACGGCTGCTGGCGATGGCCAGCCAGTTCAACCGAGCCCTGCAGCAGGCAGACCGCCAGCGAGTGACGCTGGGCTCCACCGGCATCACGACGACCGATGTGCGCCGCTGGCTGCAGAGCCAGGGCGACCTGGCCACCCTGCTGAATGGCGCCTGGGAACGGCCGGTGCACCCGGTGCTGGTTGCCCAGTACGACCTCGTCGACACCGCCGAGGCCGAGTTCGAGCGCGACCGGCCCAAGCCTGCCGAAGCCGCCGTGCTGCCGCAAGGCCAGGCCGCGCCGACCGGCGAGCTGGCCGTGATGCAGCTGCCGCCCGACATGGACCAGATGCAGGCCCTGCTGACCACCTGGGCCGCCGCCGACCCCGTGGAACGCGACCTGGCGCCGGCCATCCTGGGCGACAGCTATGCCCGCGCTGCCTACCGCGCCCAGTTGCTGCCGCTGCTGGGCGATGCCCAGGCCCGCCACCTCAAGGGCGCTACCGGCGACATGGCCCGCCAGCCCTGGTCGGTGCGCTGGTCCGCCGAGCAAGGCCCCGTCGACGACGAGTTCGTCAAATGGATGAGCCGCGGCGTCCTCTCACCTGAATCTTCTTCCTCATGAGCCAAGCCCTCGACGACTCCGCGCAACTCGCGGCCCAGCTGCTCGCGCGCCGCTGGCTGCCGCGCAGCCACCCCCTCGTGCGCCGCGCGCTGATCGACACCGAGCTGTGGAACCAGCTCGGCGCCCGCCTGGCCGGCGTGGGCCTGCGCCTGGTGGACAACGTGCATGCCGACCACATCTCGGTCGCGCTGCTGCGCCCGGCCGAGAGCGCCGTGTTCGGCGAGATGGGCCTGGCCGCCAACAACAACCTCGACCTGCCGCGCGACGGCGTGGCGCTGCTCGTCGTGCTGTGGTCGCTCATCGTCCTGCCCAAGCGCCAGCGCCAGGTGGCCCGCAGCGACGCCATCCATGCCGGCCAGGGCGAATTCTTCGCCACCGACAAACCCATGCCGCAGGCCGCCAGCGTCGCGCCGCTGATCAGCTACCGCAGCCTGCTGGCCGACTTCGGTGACCAGCTCGGCAAGAAGCTGCGCCTGGACACCAACCTCAAGCTGCTGGAGCGCCACGGCTTCGTCACGCGCCGCGGCGAGGACATTGCCGAAGGTCCGCTGCTGGACCTGCTGATCGACTACGACCTGCTGGCACCCCGCATCCTCGACGGTGCGCTCGGCGACGTGCTGGCCCGCGCCGGCCATCCGCTGCCGCGCGCCGAAGAAGCAGAACAACAAGAACTCGACGACTGATGTTCCACCTGCAATCGCTTGAACTGCTGCACTGGGACTACTGCCAGCGCGTCACGCTGCCGCTCGACGGCGCCATCATCACCATCGCCGGCCCCAACGGCTCGGGCAAGACCACGCTGCTGGACGCCATGCGCACGCTGCTGGGTCTGGAGTGTTCCGGCGGCCGCACCTACAAGACCTACGCCCGCCACGCCAACGCCGAGACGGCCTGGCTGCGCGCGCTGGTGGACAACCGCCCGCGTTCGCGCCAGAACAGCAGCCGGCCGTTCGCGTCGTCGCTGCTGTATGCCGACCAGGTCACGCTGGCCTGCCGCATCGAACGCCATGGCGGCGACTGGGTGCGCCGCTACGTCATCCTCGACGGCGTGCATGAGATCGAGCAACTGGCCGAGCGCGGCGACCGCGACTGGCTGGGCATCGAGGCGTGGAAGAAGCGGCTCGAAGCGGCTGGCCTGACGCGCGCCATCGGCCGCGTGCTGGCGCTGGAGCAGGGCCAGACCGACCGCCTTTGCGAGCTGTCTCCCAAGGAACTGCTGCGCCTCGTCTTCGAGGTCTTCGGCGACCAGGAGGTGCTGGACCGCTATGAGCAGGCGCGCAGCCACCAGCAGCAGCTGGGCAAGGAAGTGGAGCAGGCCGGCGCCGAGCTGGCGCATACCCAGGCCCAGCTCAGCGACTTGGCCAACCGCGTCAACAGCCACCGCCAGTACCAGCTCAAGATCCAGGAGCGCGAACGCCTGGCCACCGAGGTGCTGCCCGTGCTGCGCTGGAGCGAGGCGCGTGAGCGCATCACCCGCGATGCGCGCGAGCTGCACCGCCAGCGCCTGTTCGCCTCGGGCGACGCGAAGGCGCTGAGCGAGAAGCGCGCGGCCTTGCATGGCCTGTTCACCGCGCAGGAAACGGCCAAGGAGCGCATGAAGGCGCTGGACGGCGAGCGCCGCGAAGCGCGGGCTTCGTTCGATGCCGCCCGTGAAGCCGAGCGGCCGGCCGAAGCGCTGGTCAAGCGTGAGGACGAACTCAAGGCACTGGCCGACGTCGAGGCCGACGCCGCCGCGCTGACGGCCAAGATGCAGGAGCTGGCCAGCGAGCGCGAGCGCCTGCGCGCCGACTACACCCGCGCCAGCGACAAGGCAGCGAGAGCCCAGACCCAGCTCGGCGAGCTGAGCGGCAAGCGCCTGCCCCCGCCGCCGCCTGAAGTCGCGCCGATGAAGCGCGCGCTGGATGACGCCGGCATTGCCCATTACCTCGTTGCCGACAGCATCGACATCGCCGACGAGACCTGGCGCGCCGCTGCCGAGGGCC
>NZ_JBFUAB010000024.1:0-130509 GCF_056406535.1 Roseateles sp. P1_C1_2 | reverse complement strand
CCGCCGGAGCGTGGCGGCCCCGGCGGCGCCGACGGCCGGCCGCCGCCGCGCCGCGATAGCCCTCCGCCGCGCCGCGATCCGTCCAATTTCGGCCCACGCATCGTCGTGCTGGCGGCTGACGGCGTCACACCTCTGGCCGGCCGGCGCGAGACGTTGGACCGCCCCGGCCAGACCCGCGCCGTCAAGCTCAACGGCCAGACTTTGGCCGTGCTGCGCCTGGCCGAGCGGGCCGGCCCGGCCGAGGGCGTGGACGCAAGCTTCCTGCGCCGCCAGTACATCGGCTTGGGCGCCGTCGCCGTCGGCGTCATGGCGGTTGCCCTGGTGCTGGCGCGGCTGCTCGCGGTGCGCTGGGCGCGCCCGCTGGCCGAGGCCCAGGTGGCCGCGCGGCGTATCGCGGCGGGTGAGTTCGACGTGCGCCTGCCTGTGCCGCGCGACGGCGGTGGGGCCAGCGAGATCGCGGGCCTGCAGGGCGACATCAACGGCATGGCCGAGGCGCTGCAGCGGCTGGAGACCAGCCGCCAACGCTGGATCGCCGAGTTGTCCCATGAGCTGCGCACGCCACTGGCGGTGCTGCGCGGCGAGGTCGAGGCGCTGGTGGACGGCATCCGCCCGCTGGATCAGGCGGCGCTCGCCTCGCTGCAGGAGGAGATCAAGCGCCTGTCCCGCCTCGTCGAGGATTTCCATCTGCTGGCGACGTCGGAGCTGCGCTCCCTGCCTTGCGAGTTCGAGCCGGTGGCGCCGGCCGCGCTGCTGCAGGCCGCCATCGAGCGCATCGCGCCGCGGGCCAAGGCGCGCGGCCTGGTCATCGAGGCGCCTGTGCCCCCGGTGCTGCCCGCCGCGCACTGGGACGCGGTGCGCATCTCGCAGCTGCTGGCCAATCTGCTGGAGAACAGCCTGCGCTACACCGAGGCGCCGGGACTGCTGCAGATTTCGGCGCGCCCGCTGGGGGCGTCCCTCGAGATCCGCCTGGAGGACACGCCGCCGGGTGTGCCCGAGGCCGAGCTGGACCGGCTCTTCGACCCGCTCTACCGCGTCGACCCCTCACGCAGCCGCGCCTTCGGGGGCTCGGGCCTGGGGCTGGCCATCGCGCGCGCCATCGCGCAGGCCCATGGCGGTCGGCTGCGCGCCGAAGCCTCGTCGCTGGGCGGATTGGCCATGGTGCTGACGCTGCCGCTCAAACCCGAGGGGAGGAGTGCATGAGTGACCTCATCCTCATCGTCGAAGACGAGCCCAAGCTCGCGGCGCTGGTGCGCGACTATCTGCAGGCGGCGGGCTTTCGCAGCGAATGGCTGGCCGATGGCCGCCAGGCCCTGGAGCGGCTCAAGACCGGACCGATGCCGGCGGCCGTGCTGCTCGACGTCATGCTGCCGGGCCTCGACGGCCTGGAGGTCTGCCGCGCCGTGCGCGCCTTCAGCGACGTGCCCATCCTCATCAACAGCGCCCGCGTCGAGGAGCTGGACCGGCTGCTGGGCCTGGAACTGGGCGCGGACGACTATGTCTGCAAACCCTTCAGTCCGCGGGAGCTGGTCGCCCGGGTGAAGGCCCTGCTGCGCCGCGCCCAGGGGCGGCTCGCGCCCGCCACGTTGGTGCCGGCGGGCGGTGGCTTTGCGGTGGACGAGGGCGGCCAGCGCATCGTCTGGCGAGAGCAAGCGCTGGCGCTGACGCCGGTGGAGTTCCGCCTGCTGCGCCAGCTGCTGCAGCACCCTGGGCGGGTGTTCGAGCGGGCCCAGTTGCTGGACCTCATCCACGAGGACTTCCGCGACGTGTCCGACCGCGTCGTCGACAGCCACATCAAGAACATCCGCCGCAAGCTCGCGGCGCTGGGCCCGGCCCAGGAATGCATCACCTCGGTGTATGGCGTCGGCTACCGGCTGGATCTGGCCTGACGGCGCCTCGTTGCTTTTGGGCAACTCGCCAAGGGTGGTCCACCCGAGGCTGAAAGGAGGGGCACTGCCTGGGTGCGCGGCTGCTTCATCATGGGTCTTTCAAGCCCCATTCCGGGTAAACCAGACTGCGGTCGCAATTGAATCCGGTTCCAGATTCGGATATCGTTGACAGCGTTGTCTATTTGAATTGATCCGCAGATCGATGGGTCTCAGGCCTGAAAGCTGAGATCGCTACCAGGGCTCGTCCCGATGGTTGTGCATCCGCGCACGATTCGCAGTCCGGCGACCCCGGAAAGAGCCGTCTTTGCAGGTGTTGTTGATTGCGCACATGGCGCCATCAACTCTCGTAAACCCCAGCAGTCGTGGGGAGGCCAAAACGTACAGTACGCCGGCGCCTGCAAAGGGCATCCTCTTTTTTTGGGGGATGTTGGTAACGCTACCAGGCGCTGACATCAGCGGGCCATAAAGTCGTCATCAATCGGCTGCAAGAGCCGGCCTAAGCAAGTAAGGAGACAAATGAAACACCCCCAGATTTCCAAGGCCCGTCGGGCGCCCCAATTCGCGCAACGGCTCAAGCCGGTGGCATGGGCCTCGTCGATCGCGCTGCTGACCGGCGCAGCGGCTGTGCAAGCCCAGCAAACCGGTGCCACAGCCGCCCCTGCCGCGCAGTCCCTGGAGACCGTCGTCATCACGGGCATTCGCAAGTCGCTAGACAGCGCTGTCACGCTCAAACGCGATAACCGCGGTCTGGTCGACGGCATCGTTGCTGAAGACATCGGCAAGTTCCCTGACACCAACCTCGCCGAGTCGATGCAGCGTATCGCCGGCGTGTCCATCGACCGCAATATGAGCGGTGAAGGCTCGCAAGTCACCGTTCGCGGTGTCGGCCCCGCATTCAACATGGTGCTGCTGAACGGCCGGCAGATGCCGACCTCCAACGGTGCCGGCCGCGCCTTCGACTTTGCCAACCTGTCCTCCGACGCAGTTTCCGCGCTGGAGGTGTACAAGACCGCGCGTGCCTCGTCCCCGACGGGCGGCATCGGCGCCACCATCAACGTCAAGACGGCCCGCCCGCTGGATGTGCGCGAAACCATCGCCAGCATCGGCATCAAGGCCAACTATGACCAGTCGATCGGCCGCCTGCCGGGCGAGATTGCGGGCTCGAAGGTCACGCCAGAGGTCTCCGGCATCTACAGCACGACCTTCGGGGACCGCACGGTCGGCATCTCGATCAGCGGCAACTACTCGAAGCGCAACTCGGGCTCGAACAACGCGTTCACCGGCAACGGTTGGCAAACCGAGCCCGTCACCAGCGGTACGGCAGGCACCGCCTACGGGGGTGTTCCGGCCAGCAACCTGAGCAACTTCCCGACCAGCGGCAACTACGTCACGCACACGAATGACGTGCGTTACCGCGTGACCGATCTGGAGCGCGAGCGCTGGAACGGTCAGGCCGTCCTGCAGTTTGCCCCGACGAAGGACCTGAAGTTCACGCTGGACCACACGATTGCCATCAACGCGACCAAGCAGAACGCCGTTGAGAACTCCTCCTGGTTCGGCCCCTCGTTCTCGGGCCCGTTGAATGGCCAGCCGCCCACGACGTTCTCCGCGACGAGCAAGGTCTACGACCCGATCATCCAGACGGCCACGTGGGACGGCACGCACGACTACGCGATGTACGTTGCCCAGCAGGCGATCAAGACCAAGCTGAACTCCACCGGTTTCAATGCTGCATGGAAGGTCAGTGAAAAGCTGAACTTTGATTTAGACGCTCATAAGTCGACGTCCCGGACGAATCCGGACAGCCCTTATGGCGATACCAACGTCATTGACCTGGCACTGTTCAACCAGGGCAACACGACGATGTTCTACGACCAGAAGTTCCCGGTCATGCAGTCGCCCGGCTTGAAGTACGACGCCAACAAGACCACCGTCACGGGTTCTCAGTTCACGAACAACATTTCGTACCAGGACGTCGACCAGGTCCAGGTCAGCGGCACCTACAAGCTGAGCACCGATGACAAGCTGCTGGCGGGTCTTGGTTTCACCAAGCTGAAGAACCGCTCGGCCGGCTCGAACAACTTCCACGGCGACTGGGGTGGCATCGGCCCGCAAGGCTCGTTCAAAGACATGACCGTGGCCCAGTACAACATCGCCAGCTTCTACGGCCAGATTCCCGGCAGCAGCGACTCGCGCCAGTTCCCCACGTTCTACGTGCCGAACTTCGACCAACTGCGCGCGCAGGCCGTCAAGAACGCGCAGACGTATCGTCCGACGTCGCTCCCGCCGGGCAATCCGCTGAGCGCGGCAGAGGCAGACGCCTACTTCAAGCCGTATACCGACTTCACCAACGGCAACGATTGGCGCACCACCGAAAAGTCCACCGCGGCCTATGGCCAGTGGGACCACTCGTTCGACACGTCCATCCCGATGAACCTGTCGGTCGGTCTGCGCTATGAGCAGACGAAGATCACGTCCTCGTCACAAGTCACCTCCTACAACGGCACCACCTGGTATGCGGAAAACGAGGTGAGGCTCGATGGCGCAACCACGACCTTCGGTACCAAGGACGGCAAGTACAGCTATTGGCTGCCCAGCATTGACTGGGATGCCGACCTGACGTCCGACATCAAGGTGCGTGCGAGCTACGGCGTGAACATCGGTCGCCCGGACTTCGGCAGCATGCTGGGCGGTGTCGCTCTGAACGCGAACTCGGGCCGCTACAACATCCACGGCGCCGGTTCGACCGGTGACCCGGCACTGAAGCCGCTCAAGTCCAAGAACTTGGACCTGTCCGCCGAGTACTACTACGCCAAGTCGTCGTATGTGGCAGCGGGCGCCTTCTACAAGAAGGTGACCGACTTCTTCACCACGAAGACGGTTCAGCAAACGTTCGCCGGCCTGAACCAGCCTGCCAGCGGCACGTATTTCGACGCCGCCCGGGCGGCGGGTATTCCTGCTGACAGTCCCAAGCTGCTGCGCAACTACATCTTCCAGCACTACAACGGCCAGCCGGGCGTCACGGTCACCGATGCCAGCGACCCGACCTTCCTGAAGGGCAACATTGCGGGCACGATCCCCGGCGCCCAGCCGCTGATCTTTGACATCACGACGCCGTCGAATGCCGGTGGCGACAACATCAAGGGCCTGGAGTTCAACTTCCAGCACATGTTCGCCAGCAGTGGCTTCGGTGTTTCGGGCAACTACACCAAGGTCCGCAGCGGCTTGAAGTACCGCAACGACGCTTCAAGCACCGATGTGCAGTCGCCTCTGGTGGGTGTCAGCGATTCCGCCAACCTGGTGGGCTTCTTCGAAAACGAGGTGTGGTCGATTCGTGCCGCCTACAACTGGCGCGATTCGTTCCTCTTGGGTAACGACAACGGCAACAACCCGCGGTACACCGAGGCCTTTGGTCAGGTGGACGCGTCCATCGGCTACAAGATTGGCAAGAACCTGACCCTGCAGGCCGACTTGCTGAACTTGAACGATGGCTACATCCGCACCCATGGCCGCAGCAAGAACGAGATCATCTCCGCCATCCAGACGGGCCGCCGTTACCTGGTCGGTGCTCGCTATCGCTTCTGAGCGATGAGCACCGCCGCCCGGTAAACGCCCCTCGGGGCCGTTCGCCGGGCGACCCAGATTGGCCGAGGCGGGCGCGCAACGCCCACCTCGGCCAAATTTCCTTTCAGAATTCCTCGGCCTTTGCGGCGTGCCCGGCACCCGCACGGCCATACTTTGCGGGATGAGTTCCGAGGTGACGAGAGCCGTTCGACGTATCGTGGTGCTGGGGGGAGGCTCGGCCGGTTGGTTGACGGCTGCGACCCTGGCGGCGGAACTGGGCGGTGACGGCCCCGACGCGCTGCAGATCACGCTCATCGAATCCCCCGACGTGCCCTCCATCGGCGTGGGCGAAGGCACCTGGCCGACGATGCGCGCCACGCTGCACCGCATCGGCCTCAGCGAGGTCGACCTGGTTCGCGAATGCGACGCGTCGTTCAAGCAGGGCTCCCGTTTCGACGGCTGGCTGCATGGCGGCGCGGGTGACCGCTACTACCACCCCTTCACGCTGCCGCACCGGCACGGCGACGTCGATCTCGCCGGCGCCTGGTTGCAGGGCGGGCGTGAGCAGGGTTTTGCCGAAAGCGTCGGCGCTCAGCCGCATCTGTGCGACGCCCACCTCGCGCCCAAGCAGACGACGACGCCGGACTTCGATGGCGTCATGAACTATGGCTACCACTTCGACGCGGTCAAGCTCGGTCTGCTGCTGCGGCGACATGCGACGACCGTGCTCGGCGTGCGCCACGTCGTCGATCATTTCACTGAAGTGCGCTCGCACGAGAACGGCGACATCGCCGCGCTCGCCACCCGCGAGCATGGCGACCTGGCAGGCGATCTCTTCATCGATTGCTCGGGCCTGGCCTGCCTGCTGCTGGGACAGCACTACGGCGTTGGCTTGCGCTCCGAACAAGGCGTGCTGTTCAACGACAGCGCGCTGGCCATCCAGGTGCCGCATGCCGACGCGCAGGCACCGCTGGCGTCAGCGACCATCGCCACCGCCCACGCTGAAGGCTGGACCTGGGACATCGGCCTGCCCACGCGACGGGGTATCGGCCTGGTCTATTCAAGCAGCCACACCGACGACGCGGCCGCGGAGCGTGCGCTGTCGGGCTATCTGGAGCGCTGTGGGCTGGCACAGGCCGGTGCCGCGCTGCGCCGGATCCGCTTCAGCCCGGGTTATCGCGAGCACTTCTGGCACCGCAACTGCGTCGCTGTCGGCCTGGCCGCCGGCTTCATCGAGCCACTGGAGGCGTCGGCGCTGGCGCTGGTCGAACTGTCGGCCGCTTTCATCCGCGACGAGATGCCGACCCACCGGGCCGACATGGACCTCGTCGCCCGGCGTTTCAACGATGCGTTTGCCTACCGCTGGGCCCGCATCATCGACTTCCTGAAGCTGCACTATGTGCTGAGCCGCCGCGACGACGCCGACTACTGGCGCGAGCACCGTGCGCTGGCCACGCAGCCCGACTCGCTGCGCGAGTTGTTGCAGCTCTGGCGACATCGCGCGCCGTCGCGCAACGACTTCTACCGCGTGGAGGAAGTCTTTCCCGCAGCCAGCTACCAGTACGTGCTCTACGGCATGCAATTCAAGCCCGCGTCCCGCGCGCTGCGCCCGGACCGGCTGTCCGCGGCCCAGTCCTGCATGAAGGACGTGACGACAATCACCCGGCGGTTGCTGGGCGGCCTGCCCCGCCACCGCGACCTCATCCAACACATCCGCGCGCACGGCATGCCGCTGGCCGCCTGACCCACCGACGAGACCCCATGCTGCAAATCCTCAACAACGTCCAGCACAAGGACCTGCGCGTCATTACCCAGCGTGGCGCGCAATGGGGCGACGACATCATGTCGGCGCCCGTGACCGTGGACGAATTCCGCAAGCTCCAGGCGCATTACCCCATCGTCTTCCAGCCGGATGACAAGGGCGGCTTCGCGCCGGCGGTGCTGTTCGGCCTGCAGGAGGGCGAGAACCTGTTCCTGAACGGCGAGGGCTGGGACGCTGACTACCTGCCGCTGTCCGTGCAACGTCTGCCTTTCTCCATCGGCATTGCCGAAGACGAAATGCGCATGATGGTCGACATGGACAGCAAGCGCATCAGCCACGGTGCCGAGGGCGAAGCCGTCTTCCTGCCGCAGGGTGGCACGACTGATCTGACCGAGAACGCGAACTCCGTGCTGCGCACGCTGCATGAGGGCCTAGAGGCCACGACCGACTTCATCCAGACGCTGATGAAGTACGAACTGCTCGAGTCCTTCGTGCTCGACGTGGAGCGCCCTGACGGCTCGCATGGTCAGCTGGCGGGCTACTACATCATCCAGGAGGAGCGCCTCGCCGCGTTGGACGCCAGCACCGTCGGCCTGCTGCACCAGGCCGACTACCTGCAGCCCATCTACATGGCCATCGCTTCGCTGTCCAACTTCACAAAGCTGATCAAGCGCCACCTCGCACGCGAGGTGTGAGCAGGATGTCGGAGCGCAGTGATGTGAGCGCCGAGGCGATCCCGGCAGACGTGCTCCAGTCCACCCAGCCCGTGCTGATGCGCGGCTTGGTCGAGCGCTGGCCGCTGGTGCAGGCCGCGCAGCGGTCCGACGCCGACTTTTGCGACTACCTGCGGCGCTTCGGCGCCAGCACACGCCTGGCCCTCTGGCGCGGTGCGCCGGAGATCGGCGGGCGCTTCTTCTACAACGACGAGTTCAGCGGCTTCAACTTCCAGCACGAGGTCCACACCTTTGGCGCGCTGCTGGACGAACTGCTTGCCGGCACGCCCGATGCGCTCTACCTCGGCTCGACGGAGATCGACAGGGCCTTTCCCGGCCTGCGCCAGCACAACGACCTGCCCGCCCTCGCCGGCCTGCAACCGCACGTCAGTCTGTGGCTCGGCAACCGCATGCAGGTGGCCACGCATTTCGACCTGCCGGACAACATGGCCTGTGTCGTCGCGGGCCGGCGCCGCTTCACGCTGTTCCCGCCCGAGCAGGTGGCCAACCTCTACATCGGCCCATTGGACCTGACGCCCGCCGGCCAGCCGATCAGCCTCGTCGATCACGCGCGTCCCGACCTCGACCGCTTTCCGCGTTACGCGCAAGCGCTGGAGCATGCGCAAACCTTCGAATTGCTGCCAGGCGATGCGCTCTTCATCCCCAGCCATTGGTGGCATGGCGTGGAGTCGCTGGAACCCATCAGCGCGCTCGTCAACTTCTGGTGGCGGCAGTCCCCGGCCTTCATGGACGAGCCGATCAACACGCTGTTGATGGCCCTGCTATCGCTGCGCGACCTGCCGCCGGCCCAGCGCGATACCTGGCGCGCGCTGTTCAACCACTACGTCTTCGACGCCGATGAACAGACGGCCGCCCACATCCCGCCCGCTGCGCGCGGCATCCTCGCGCCGATGACCGACAACAGCGCGCGTCAGCTGCGCTCGATGCTGCAGAACCGACTCAAACGATGAGCTCTTCCACGACCATGACCACCGCTCCAAAACCCATCCGTCGCGTCGTCATCGCCGGCGGCGGCACTGCTGGCTGGATGGTGGCCGCGGGCCTGTCCAAATGCCTGGGCAAGCATTACGACATCCGCCTCGTCGAGTCCGAGGAGATCGGCACGGTCGGCGTCGGCGAGGCCACGATCCCGACGCTGCACATCCTGCACGAGATCCTGGACCTGGACGAGCGCGAGTTCATCCAGGCCACGCAGGCCACGTTCAAACTCGGCATCAGCTTCGAGAACTGGCGCAACGTCGGCGAGAACTACTTCCACTCCTTCGGCAAGACCGGCAAGGGTCACTGGACGGCCGGCTTCCACCATTTCTGGTTGGAAGGCCGCAAGCGTGGCCTGGCGAGCGACTACGGCGACTACTGCCTGGAGCTGCGCGCCGGGCTGGACAACCGCTTCGCGACGCTGCCCGACAACGGCATCAACTACGCCTATCACTTCGACGCGACGCTCTACGGCCAGTACCTGCGCCGCTTCTCCGAAGCGCTGGGCGTGCAGCGCATCGAAGGCAAGATCGCCAAGGTCCACACCGACGCTGCCAGCGGCGACATCACCGGCCTGCAACTCGATGGCGGCGCGCTGATCGAAGGCGACTTCTTCATCGACTGCACCGGCATGCGCGCGTTGCTCATCGGCGAGACGCTGGGCGTGCCCTACGAGAGCTGGTCGCACTGGCTGCCCTGCGACAGCGCGCTGGCTGTGCAGACCACGCTGGTCGGCGAGCCGGTGCCCTACACCCGCGCCATCGCCCACCCCTGGGGCTGGCAGTGGCGCATCCCGCTGCAGCACCGCGTCGGCAACGGCGTCGTGTTCAGCAGCAAGCACATCAGCGACGACGAAGCCAAGGCCGCGCTGCTCGCCAACGTGCAGGGCGAGGTGTTGCGCCCGCCGCGCGTCATCAAGTTCACACCGGGCCAGCGCCAGCAGGTCTGGAAGAAGAACTGCGTCGCCATTGGCCTGGCCAGCGGCTTCCTGGAGCCGATTGAATCCACCAGCATCCACCTGATCCAGAAGGGCCTGACCCGCCTCGTCGAACTCTTCCCGACCGACGGCGTCCGCCAGAGCGATATCGACGAGTACAACCGGCAGACGCAGGAGGCGATCGAGATCGTCCGCGACTTCATCATCCTGCACTACCACGTCAACAACCGCACGGACTCGGCCTTCTGGCGTGACTGTCGCGAGATGGATGTGCCGCCGCTGCTCAAGCACCGCATCCAGCATTTCCGCGACACCGCCCGCATCATGCTGAACCAGGGCGAGCTGTTCGCCGAGAACTCCTGGGTGCAGGTCATGATGGGGCAGGGCATCACGCCTGCCAGCCACCACCCCATCACTCGCAACATGGACAACCGCAACCTCGCGGAGTTCCTCGGCGACATCCGCAAGGATGTGGCGCGCACGCTGATGAAGTTGCCCAAGCACCAGCAGTTCATCGACGGCTTCTGCCCCGCACCCAAGCTCGACCTGGTCACGAACAAGCCTGTCGTCGGCCCCGAGCTGCGCATCAACCCCAACGCTCGTCTGGAGACGGTGCAGCTGTCCAACGGCGCGACGGTCTACGTGGTCGACGACTTCGCGCAAGACCCCGAGGCCCTCCTGGCGCTCGCCCAGGCCCAGGCCGGCCAGTTCGAGGCGCCCGCCGGCCATCCCTATCCCGGCCCGCAGCTGGCACTGCCGGACGGCATCGCCGGCGCACTGGGGGGCTATTTCGAACAGCACCTGCGCCCCCGGCTGGGTGCCGGCCCGGGGCTGGGCATGTTCGGCCGCTTCTCGCGTGTCACCCAGGACGCCACGACGCTGGACCCGCGCCAGCGCATCTGCCACCGCGACGACTCCGCCATCGGGCCGGGCGAGGTGATCTCGGCATCCGTGCACTACCTGTTCAAGGACGAGCAACTGGGGGGCACCGTGTTCTTCCGTTCGCTGATGTCCGACGCGGAGACGCGCCAGTTCATGCGCGACTCCAACACGCTGAACGGCAGCGCCTTCAGCGACAAGTACGGCATCGCGCCTGGCTACATGACCGAGAGCAACCGTTACTTCGAGGTCATCGGCCGGGTGCCGGCCAAGTGGAACCGTGCCATCTTCTACAGCGGCAGCATCTTCCATACCGGCGACATCAACTGGCCCGCTGCCAAGGCCGGCTACCAGACCGGCATGGGCCGCCTCACCATCAACGCCTTCTTCAAGAGCCGCCAGCCTGCCTAGCCGCCAGTTCGGCATCCAGCGCCAGGGAGCGCTGCGCGGCCGGGCGGGACCGCAGGCGCGCCGCGTAGGCCTCCACGGCCGGCGTCGCCGGCATCATCTTGAAGGCCAGCATGTCGGCGAGCGCATTGCCCCATAGAAAGTCGGCCACCGTCAGGCGCTCGCCCAGCCACCAGGTCCGGCCGTCCTCCAGTTGCTGTTGCACCAGGCGCACGACGCTGTCGAAGTCGCCATAGGGCGACCAGGACGGCTGGCAGTCCTCGCGCTTGAGGGCCCGGTCCGTCATCGCCGGTTCGAAGCAGGAGCCG
Organism: Roseateles sp. P1_C1_2; assembly: GCF_056406535.1. Classification (NCBI taxonomy): domain Bacteria; kingdom Pseudomonadati; phylum Pseudomonadota; class Betaproteobacteria; order Burkholderiales; family Sphaerotilaceae; genus Roseateles; species Roseateles sp. P1_C1_2. The sequence continues at coordinate 119,053 of NZ_JBFUAB010000024.1, read as the reverse complement.
TAGAACACCATCCAGCGCAGGAAGCTGCCGCGCAACGGGTCGCCCACCGGCGGCGCCAGGCCGCGCTCGGGATAGAGCTCGGCCAGGTAGAGGTAGACGGCGGCCTGTTCGGTGATGAGCACGCCCTCGTGCAGCAGGGCCGGCACCTTGCCCATGGCGTTGACGGCGAGGTAGGCGGGTTCGCGCTGCTGCTTCCTGGTCAGGTCGAGCACCTGCAGTTCGTGTTCGGCCTGCAGCTCCTCGACGAGGATGCGCACGCCGGCGGAGCGGCTGTTGGGGGCGTGGAAGAGGGTGACGAAGCGGCTCATGGCGATGTGGGATGGAGTGAAGGAGGCGCCGTTGTAGGCTGCGGCCCCTGCCGCCGTCTTGGAAAAACACGCATGACCGCCACCACCCCGTTGCGCGCCGTGACCAGCCGGGCCAAGGGCGTCGTCGACCCGGCCACCGCGCAGCGCAAGTTCCGCCTCGCCCGCTACGAGCCAGCGCCCGACCTCGCGCCCTTCCTGGACTACCACTGGATCGTCGAATGGGATCTGCGCGGCCAGCCCGACTTCGTGCAGCGCACCTTGCCCTACCCGGTCGTCAATATCGTCTTCGACGCCGAGCTGACGGCCATCTTCGGCGTCGTCAGCGGTTCCTATGAGCACCGGCTCACAGGCGCCAACCGCGGCCTGGGCCTGCGCTTTCGGCCCGGCGGCTTTCGCGGCCTGCTCGGGCGCCCGCTGCACACCCTCACCGACATCCACCTGCCGCTGTCGGCCGTGCTGCCCGTGGATGACGCCCAGGCCGAGCACGCCGTGCTGAGCCAGCCGGATGACGCCGGCATGATCGCCGCCGCTGAAGCCCTGCTGCGCCCGCTGCTCGGCGAGCCTGACCCCAAGGTGGACCGGCTCAACGCCATCCTGGCCCTGGCCCAGAACGACACCACGCTGACCCGCGTGGACGCACTGGCCGAGCACGCGGGTGTGGGCATGCGCACTCTGCAGGCCTGGTTCAGCGACTATGTCGGCGTCAGCCCCAAATGGGTCATCCGCCGCTACCGCCTGCACGAGGCGGCCGACCAGCTCGCCAGCGGCGCCGAGCTGGACCTGGCCGACCTCGCCCAGCGCCTGGGCTATTACGACCAGGCCCATCTGACCCGCGACTTCAGCCGCCTCGTCGGCAAGCCACCCCAGGCCTACCGCAGCCCGCCTCGATAATCGCCAGATGACCACTTCCATCACCATCGCCACGCGCGAAAGCCGGCTGGCGCTGTGGCAGGCCGAGCACGTGCAGGCCCGCCTCGTCGGCGAACTCGGCATCCAGGCCGCGCTGCTCGGCATGACGACGCGCGGCGACCAGATCCTCGATCGCACGCTGTCCAAGATCGGCGGCAAGGGCCTGTTCGTGAAGGAGCTGGAGACGGCCCTGGCCGAGGGCCGCGCCCAGTTGGCCGTGCATTCTTTGAAGGACGTGCCGATGGAGTTGCCCGAAGGCTTCACGCTGGCCGCCGTGCTTGAGCGCGAGGACCCGCGCGACGCCTTCGTCTCCAACGACTACGCCTCGCTGGCCGAGCTGCCCGAGGGCGCGGTGGTCGGCAGTTCCAGCCTGCGCCGCGTGACCCAGCTGCTCAGCCTGCGGCCCGACCTGCGCGTCGAGCCGCTGCGCGGCAACCTCGACACGCGGCTGCGCAAGCTCGACGAAGGCGGCTATCACGCCATCGTGCTGGCCGCGGCCGGCCTGAAGCGCCTGGGCCTGGCGAACCGTGTGCGCCGGCTGTTCGAGATCGACGAGATGCTGCCTTGCGCAGGGCAGGGCGCCCTCGGCCTGGAGATCCGTGCCGATGACACCGCGCTGGACGAGGCGCTGGCGAAGCTGATCCACCTGCCGACGCTGCTGGCCTGCGAAGCCGAGCGCGCCGTGTCGCGCGCGCTGGGCGGCAGCTGCAGCCTGCCGCTGGCGGCCCACGCCCACTGGCAGGGCGCGACGCTGCGCCTGGACGCGGCGCTGGGCCATGCCGAGACCCACACCGAGCCGCTGCTGCGTGCGAGCGTCGCCGGCGATGTGACGGCGGTGGAGGCCGCGCGTGCTCTGGGCCAGCAGGCCGCGGCGCGCCTGCGCGAGCTGGGTGCGGGCTCCTACCTGCCTGGATGACGACGCTCATCGTCACTCGCCCCAGGCCGCAGTGCGCGGCCTGGCTGGCGCGCTTGTCCGAACTGGGCGTTCAAGCGGTGGCCCTGCCCCTCATCGAGATCCTGCCGGCGCGCGATCCGGCACCGGTCGTCGAGGCCTGGGGCCGCCTGCCCGATGTGGACCTCGTCGTCTTCGTCAGCCCCAATGCCGTCGAGCAATTCTTCGGCCACGCGGACCGACTCTGGCCCGCCCACACGTTGGCTGCCTGCGTGGGTCCGGGCAGTGCCCAGGCGTTGATCGAGCGCGGCGTGCCGGACGACCAGATCGTCCAGCCGGCCGCCGACGCCGCCAGCCTGGACTCCGAACACCTCTGGCAACAACTGTCACCCCGGCGCGATTGGGCCGGCGCCCGCGTGCTGCTGCTGCGTGGTGACGGGGGCCGGGAATGGCTGGCCGAGAGGCTGACGGCCGAAGGCGCGCAGGTCGAGGCGGTGACGACTTACCACCGCGCTGGGCCTCGCTTCGACGCAGCCGAGCAGTCCTTGCTGGACGCCATCCGTGCAGAGCCCACAGCCTTTGTGTGGCTGTTCAGCAGCGCCGAGGCCGTCGGCCATCTTCACGGCGCGGGCCTGACCGGCCAGCGCGCCATCGCCACCCATGCCCGCGTCGCCGAAGCGGCCCGGGCCGCCGGTTTCGACCCTGTGGTTTTGGCGCGACCGGCCCCTGAAGCGGTGACTCAGGCCCTGAAAGGCCTCTGACAGAATCCATCGCACTGTGAGTGAGCCGATTTCCGTTGTCGCCGCGGCCGAACCCGCCGCCCCGCCGTCCCCTGTCGCCCCTGCATTGCCGGCCTGGTTGCCCTGGTTGCTGGCCCTGCTGAGCGCCGCCGTGCTGCTTTGCGTGGCGCTCGCCTGGCAAAGCCTGTCACGCCAGCAGTCCCTGGAGCAGGAACTGGTGCGCCGCCAGGAAGCCAGCCAGGCCCAGGCCACCGAGGCGCGGCTGGCAGCCAAGCAGTCGGCCGAACTGGTGCGCGACACGGCCGCCAAGGTTTCCCTGCTGGATGCCCGCCTGGCCGAAGTGGCGCTGCAGCGCGGGCAGCTGGAGGAGCTGATCCAGTCCATGTCGCGCTCGCGCGACGAGAACGTCGTCGGCGACATCGAGGCCGCCATCCGCGTGGCCCTGCAGCAGACCCAGATCACCGGCAGCGCTGAACCCCTGGTGGCCACGCTGAAGCAGGCCGACGAACGCCTGCTGCGCTACAAGCAGCCGCGCATGGAGGGCGTGCGCCGCGCCGTCGCGCGCGACCTGGACCGCGTCAAGGCGGTCGCCGTCGTCGATGTGTCCACGCTGACCATCAAGCTCGACGAAGTGGTGCGCATGGCCGACGAGCTGCCGCTGGTGTCGGGCAACGAGGCCGCACCCAAGCAACGTGACGATCGCAACGGCGATGCCGCCAAGGAACGCGAGCGGGCGCTGAAGCTGCAACGCGAACAGGCCGCCGCCGCGGCCGACGGCAAGGTCTCGCTGTGGTGGTGGCAGGCTTCCCAGCAGCTTTCCAGCTGGACCGGTCTGGTCTGGGGCGAGGCCCGCACGCTGCTGCGCGTGACCCGCATCGATCACCCCGAGGCGGCGCTGATCTCGCCCGACCAGAGCTTCTTCCTGCGCGAGAACCTCAAGCTGCGATTGCTCAACGCGCGCCTGGCGCTGCTGAGCCGCCAGTTCGACACCGCCCAGTCCGATCTGCGTGACAGCCAGGAAATGCTGAGCCGCTACTTCGATACCCGCTCGCGCAAGGTGGCCGGCGTGGCCGAGCTGCTGCGCCAGGTGTCGGGCCAGGCGCGCCAGGTCAGCGTGCCCAGACCCGATGACACCTTGGCCGCACTGACCGCTGCAGCCGCGGGGCGCTGATCATGCGCTTGGTCATCTGGCTGGTCCTGCTTTTCGTCGTCGCCGTGGTTGCGGCGCTGACCCTGGGCAGCAATGACGGTCTTGCCAGCTTCTACTGGGCCGGCTGGCGCGTCGACATCTCTCTCAACCTCTTCCTGCTGCTGCTGGTCGCCAGCTGCTTTGCCCTCGTCACGGCCATCCAGGCCATCGAGGCGCTGACGACCCTGCCCAAGCGCGCCCGCGAATGGCGCCTGGCCCAGCGCGAGCGCAGCGCCCAGCTGGCCCTGCGCGAGGCCCTGGTCGAGCTCTTCGGCGCGCGCTTCAGCCGCGCCCAGAAGGCGGCGCAGAAGGCACTCAACATCCAGTCCGCGACGCCCGAGCTGGCGGCGGACCAGTCCTTCATGGCCCTGGCCCATCTGCTGGCCGCGGCGAGCGCCCACCGTCTGCAGGACCGCCGCCATCGCGACGAGCAACTGGCCCGCGCCCTCGACCTGGCCCACCGCACCGGCGGCGCGCGCGCGCAGGAAGACGGTGCCCGCCTGTTGGCCGCCGAATGGGCCCTGGATGACCGCGACGCCACGCGTGCGCTCAGCGTGCTCGGCGAGCTCGCCCCCGGCGTTGCCCGCCGCACCCAGGCCCTGCGCCTGCGTCTGCAGGCCTCGCGCCTGGCCCGGCAGCCGCTGGATGCGCTGCGCACCGCGCGCCTGCTCGCCAAGCACCAGGCCTTTTCCAAGGTGGCGGCCCAGGGCCTGCTGCGCTCGCTGGCCTTCGAAGCCCTCGATGGCGCGCGTGACGTCGACCAGCTCCGTTCGGTCTGGCAGCAACTCGACCCGGCGGATCGTCGCGACCCGCTGGTCGCCGCCCGCGCCGCCCAGTGCTCGGGCCAGTTGGGCGCGCCGGATGACGGCCGTGGCTGGCTGCGGCCCTTCTTCGACGACCTGGCCGAACTCCAGTCCGATGACCGCACCGCCCTCGCCAACGCCCTGGTGCCGGTGCTGGCCGGCTGCGGCCCCGACTGGCTGCAGCGCCTGGAGTCTGCCCAGTCGCGCTTTCCGCGCGAGCGAGCCCTGGCCTATGCGCTGGGCCATGCGCTGGCCGAGCGCCAACTCTGGGGCAAGGCGCGCCTGATGCTCGAGGCCGCCGCCGATGACGTGACGATGGCCGGCCCGGCACGCCGGCGCAGCTGGCTGGCGCTCGCCGCGCTGGCCGAACAGGAAGGCGACGAAAGCCGCCGCGCGCGCTGCTTCGAAGCCGCCGCGCGCCTGCCATGAGGCGCGCCACGGAAACTATTTCGAAAAAAATGCCGAAGTCTTGCCGGACCCCTGAAAATCTGGCTATACTGTGAGGCTTCAGCGGCTGTAGCTCAGTTGGATAGAGTACTTGGCTACGAACCAAGGGGTCGTGGGTTCGAATCCTGCCAGCCGCACCAAAAACAAGAAGAAATGGAAACGCCTCGGAGCTTGCTCCGAGGCGTTTTTCTTTGTGCCTCGCAATTACCGCTTGAAGCGCGGCGCCGCCGCGGGTTGCCAGTGGCCGTCCTCGGCTTGAACAAAGCTGCCGCGGGCCTGGGCATGCGGATGCAAGGGCGCTTCGGCCAGTGTCAGCACTGGCGCAAAGCAGACGTTCGTGCCCTCCAGCACCGCTGACCATTCGTCGCGCGTCTTGTCGCGGATGCGCGCCGCGACGCGCTCGCGCAGCGCTGGCCATTGCCTGCGGTCGTGCTGGGCCTTGGGGTCGACGTCGTCCAGGTCCAGGCGTTGCAGCAACTCGGCATAGAACTGCGGCTCCAACGCACCGAGAGACACGAAGCGGCCGTCGGCGCATTCGAAGCAGTCGTAGAAGGGCGAGCTGTGCAGGAAGAAGTTCTGCGCCGGCGTCTCGCTCCAGCGGCCCGCGGCGCGCAGCGAATGCAGCAGGCTGGACAGCAGGCCCACGCCGTCCACCATCGCCGCGTCGACGACCTGGCCGCGGCCGCTGCGCTGGGCCTCCCACAGCGCGACCATCAAGCCGAAGGCCAGGAACATCGCACCGCCGCTCATGTCGCCGATCAGCGTGGCGGGAATGCTGGGCGCCACGCCGTCACGCGTCGCAACCGACAGCACACCCGTCAGCGCCACGTAGTTGATGTCATGCCCCGCCGCCTGGGCCAGCGGGCCGGTCTGGCCCCAGCCGGTCACGCGGCCGTAGACCAGGCGCGGATGACCCGCCGCGAACACTTCCGGCCCGAGGCCCAGGCGCTCCATGACACCGGGGCGAAAGCCTTCGATCAGCGCATCGGCACTCTCGATCAGCGCACGTGCTTCGGCCAGGCCTTCGGCCGTCTTCAGGTCCAGGCAGACACGTCGCTTGCCGCGGTCCAGCGCCGTGCCCGTGTCCAGCACCGGGCCGCCCGGCCTGTCGATGACGATGACCTCGGCGCCGTGGTCGGCCAGCAGCATGCCGGCCAGCGGGCAGGGGCCGATGCCGGCCATTTCGATGACGGTGAGGCCGGCCAGTGGGCGATGGCTAGAGGAGGAGTCCATGGCGACAATGCTCGCATGAGCAAGGCCTTCACCAAGGAATCCGACGCGGCCGACGATGACGAGGACGGTCCCTCGCTGCCTGCCTTGCCAGCCGGCACGCGTAACTACCTGACGCCGGCCGGCTATGCGCGGCTGCGTGCGGAGTTCATGGAGTTGCTGGACGTGGAGCGGCCTCGCGTCGTGGAGGTCGTGTCCTGGGCGGCCAAGAACGGCGACCGCTCGGAGAACGGCGACTACCTCTACGGCAAGAAGCGGCTGCGCGAGATCGATCGCCGGCTGCGCTTCCTGACCAAGCGCCTGGACATCGCCGAAGTCGCCGACCCGAGCGTCCACTTCGGTTCCGAGCAGATCTTCTTCGGCGCGACGGTGACCTATGCCAACGCCAAGGGCGAGGAGAAGACCATCACGATCAAGGGCATCGACGAGTCCGACAGCCTGGCCGGCGAGGTCAGCTGGATCTCGCCGATTGCGCGCACGCTGCTGAAGGCACGCGTCGGCGACGAGCTCAACCTCGTCACGCCGGTGGGCGTCGAGAAGATCGAAGTCGTCGAGGTCAGCTACCCCGCGCCTTAGGCTTGAGCAGGTCGTCGACGCGGGCGCGCTCCTCCGCGGTCAGCTTGGTTGCAACGCTCGCGAGTGCCGCCTCGGCCTGCGGATGGCCGACTGTCTTGCACAGGCTGAGCCAGGCGTAGGCGGAGGGCAGGTCCCTGGGCCCGCCCTGGCCCTGGGCCAGCATGACGGCGAGGTTGAACATCGCCTCGGGCTGGCGGCGCTGGGCGGCCGCCTGGAAGAGCTGGCGGGCCGTCGCCAGGTTCTGCTCGACGACTTCGCCGCGGTAGAAGAAGGTTGCGAGCGCGTTCTGCGCATCGGCATGGCCCTTCAGTGCGGCGGCCTTGTAGAGCACGATGGCGCGCTCGGGCGCGGCTGGCACCCCTTCGCCCAGGTCGAGCATGCGCGCCGCGGCGTAGGTCGCCTCGACATGGCCGGCCTTCACCGCGGCGCTGTAGTAGGCGCCGGCGCGCGGCAGGTCCAGCGGCACGCCGTCCGGTTGTTTCGGCAGCTGATGCTGGTAGAGCTGGCCCAGCAGGTAGAGGGCAGGCACATGGCCCGCCTCGCCGGCGGCCTGCAGATAGGACAGCGCGCGCCTGGCATCGGGCGCCGTGCCGATGCCGCTGAGGTGGGCCTGGCCCAGCAGCGTGCCGGCGGGCTCGAAGCCATAGTCCAGTGCCTGCTTCCACCAGCGGTAGGCCTCCGCCGGGTTGCGCGCCGTGCCCTGGCCCGTCAGGTGGATGCGGGCCAGCAGCAATGAAGCCTCGACGCGGGTGTTGATGTTGTCGGGCTTCTGCGGGTCGAAGCGCAGGCGGTCGCCCACCGGGTCGTAGCGCGCGTCGATGACCTTGCGCAGCCATTCGATGGCCTTGGGCGTGCTGGCCGGCGTGCCCAGGCCCAGCAGGTGGATGCGGCCCAGCATCATGGCCGCCTCTTCGTAGCCGAGCTTGTTCCAGCCCTCTTCGAATTTGACACGCGCCTCGGTGAAGTTGCCGGCCTCGTAGGCGTCGAAGGCCTGGGTCAGCGACTTGTCCTTGCGCGCGATCCAGTTGCGGCCGGCGGCGAAGCGCCTGTCGGATTTGGAGCAAGCGGTGGAAGGCGCCATGGCGTCGGCGGTGCTGCCGGTGTCGCCGCTGCTGCCCTCCAGCGCGCTGCCGACGGTGGCCGTCTTGGCGTTGCCGTCGGGGCTGAGGTCGCTGAAGCGCTCGGCCTCGTTGGACGGGCTGTCCAGCAGGTTGAAGTCACGCATATAGGCCAGCGTGACCTCATCCTCGGCGGCCGAGTAGCCGCTCATGAATGCGCAGGACGACGCGAACTGGCGCGACAGCACCTTGCTCTTGGCGGCGGTGACGACCGAGGGGTCGACACCGCCGTTGCGCTGGCCCGTGACCTTGACGCCGTCCAGCGTGTTGGCGGGCGCGGCGTTCTGGGCCCAGGCCACCGGCATAGCCAGCGCCAGCAGCACCAGGCCGTGTACTGAGGGAGCGCGCATGCTCAGCGTGGGCTGCGGAGGGTCATGCCCACCATGTAGCGGCGGCCGTTGTAGCCGTCGCCATAGATGCTGGGAATGCCGTCGGCATAGTCCTGGTAGCCGCCGGTGCTGCTCTGGGTGCGCTCGCCGGTGAGGTTGCGCACGTCGGCGAACAGCTCCAGGCCGTTCTTGAAGCGATAAGAGACCTTGGCGTCGACGAAGGCGGTGCGGTTGCCGAAGATGGGCGCGCCCGGGTTGTAGGGCAGGCGCCAGCCGGTGGTGCCCACGGACGTGTAGTTGTTGACGCCGACGTTGGTCGACGTGTTCGGCGAGAAGGTGTAGTAGCGCGGGGCCACGACCTGCAGCGCCACGCGCGCCTGGAAGCCGCCGTCGTCGTACCAGAGCGAAGCGTTGTACGAGTACTTCGGCTCGTTGGCGACCGGCAGCACGTCACCGCTGATCAGGTCCAGTACCGGGGCGCCCTGGGTCGAGCGCACATAGCTGTAGTTGGCGTCCATGCCGGTGTAGCGCAGGAAGGACGGCAGGAAGGTGAAGGCCGTCTTCATGCCGAACTCGATGCCGCGGCGGGTCGCCGGCTGGGCGTTGTCCCACTGCGTGAAGCCGAACTCGATGTCCTTGAGCGGAATGCCGGACACGGGGTCGATGACGCTGCTGGTGGCGAAGACCTTGGTGTTCTGGCGCACCGTGCCGATGGTGGGCGCGCCGATCAGGCCGCGCTGGCGGAAGATGCCGGCCGTGAACATGGTGTCGCGGTTGGCGTACCACTCGAGGGACAGGTTCTGGTTGACGTTGGTCTGCGGCTTGAGCTCGGGGTTGCCCATGGTGCCCGAGCAGCCCTGGTCGGCGGCGCTGCCGTCCGGGTCGTCCGGGTTGTCTTCGACGATCTCGCTGTAGGTGCAGGTGGTGCCCGAGGGCAGCAGCTTGGACACCGGCGGGCGGGCGATGGTCTTGCCGATGCTGTAGCGCAGCGCGACCTTCTCGGGCACCGGCCACAGGGCCAGGTTCAGCGAAGGCATGACGTCGGTGGACTTGCCCGAGATCGCCGTGTTCTGGCTGAAGGCGGTGGACACGAAGCCGGCCGCCGCCGTCGGGTTGAGCGGGTCGAAGCTGGACGTCTTGCGGATGGACCGGAAGGTCATATAGCCCGTGCCGGCCACCTCGGTCTGCACGATGCGCACGCCGAAGTTGCCCGCCAGCTCCATGCCGAAGGGCAGGGCCCAGTCGGTGAAGGGCACGCGGTCCATCTCGAAGTCCGTCATCAGATAGGCGGCCTTGGACTTTTCGCTGAACTGGGTCACCGGCATGTCGTAGACCTTGCCGTCGCTGGCCGTGCAACTGCGGAAGCAATCCAGGCGCACCGGCACGCCGGCCAGCGCGAACAGCTTGTCGATGTCGATCTGGTTCCAGCCGTCGATCAGCGTCGACGGGCGGTCCTTGGAGCCGGCGTAGAACTGGCCGGCGGGGGCCAGCGTCATGGTCTGGCGGATCAGGTCTTCGTACTGCGCCCGCGTGATGGTGGTGGTACCCGCGGCCACACCGCCGATGCCGGTGTTGAGCTGGTTGTTGGGGGCATAGCCGTTGGCGGCGCAGGGCTGGCCGCCAGCGGCGAGCGAGCCGGGCGTGTTCTCGCAGCCGACGACGTTCCAGCGCGTGTTGACCTGGGGCATGTAGACGCCCGGCACGAAGCCGGCGGTGCCGTAGGTGCCGACCGGCTCCTTGATGGTGCCGCCCGCGCCGGCCCAGAAGTTGCCGCTGGTGTCGCGGTAGTTCAGGCCGCCCTTGATCGAGGTCAGGAAGGGGATCTTGTCGACCACGTTGTAGGCGAGGTCGAGCTTGCCGGTCTTCTCGGCGCTGTCGGTGTCGAAGGAGCGGATGACCTGCAGCAGCGTGTTGTTGGTGTATTGGGCCCGCTGCGCGGCGGTGTAGGCCGGCACCGAGAGCGGGTTGACGGCCGACGCCGGGAAGGCCGCCGCGGCCACGGCGGGGTTCAGCTGCGCATAGGCCGGGAAGTTGAGCTGGTCGTTGGTGCTGCCGGCCGGCAGCGTGAAGGCCCACAGGCCGTTGGGCTGCAGCGCGTAGTTGCCGACGCCATAGAGGTAGCTGAACGCCGCGCGCCGGTCGTAGCGCAGGGCGGTCGACTTGGTCGTGCCGAGCAGGAACTGCGCGCTCAGGCGGCCGTCGCGGTATTCGCCGCCGCCCACCAAGGTCTTGGAGTCGGTGTCGATGCTGCTGAAGATGGTGTCGGTGCCGTAGGAGCCGTTGCCGGTCGAATAGCTCGTCACGTGGTGGGTCGAGTCCACCGTGTAGCCCGGCAGGATGTTGGTCGTCGCGCCCTGGATCAGCGGAGCGTTGTTGGCGCGGAAGGAGTAGGTGTTGGGCAGCACCGAGGCGGACAGCGTGTTGCCCGCGACGATGCCGCGCGTGTTGGCGGTGACGTTGTCGGTGAAGGCACCGTTGAACACCGGGCTGCTGCCCACGCCCAGGAAGCCGACGATGTCATCGACGTGGCGCTTGTTGGCGCTGAGCTTGGTGTAGAGGGTCAGCGCGTCGCTGACCTTGAAGTCGAGGCGGATGTCGCCGCCGGTGCGCCTGTCATCCTGGCTCTTGAAGTTGAAGCGGAAGCCCGCCGTCTGCGACGGGGTGTAGTCGTTCCACTGGTTCAGGCAGGTCAGCTGCTCGTTCTGGCGCTGGGTGTATGCGGCTGTCCGGTTGGCGCTGACGATGGCGTTGGTCTGTGCCGTCGTCAGGTTGGGGAAGGTGGTGAAGCAGTCGGCCTTGCTCTGGGCCGCCGCCGACTTGGTCAGCAGCTCCATTGGCGTCGATGCGTTGAAGAAGCCGCCGGCCGTCAGCGGCGAGGCCAGCAGCGTGGCGGTGGCGGCCGGGTCGGTCTTGGACAGCGTGCTCGGGTTGAAGGTGAAGGTCTTCTCGGGCGAGTTGTCGAAGTCCCCCAGGCGCACCAGGCCCTGCTGGTTGTTGCTGCCGCCCTGGGTGACGCCGTGCTGCTCGTTCTGGTAGCGCGACTTGTTCAGGTTGACGATGATGCCCAGCCGCTTGTCCAGGAACTTGTCGGCCAGCACCAGGTTGTAGTTGGGCGTGGTCTTCTTGTTCAGGTCGCTCTGCGTGCCGGCCGCGCGGAAGGAGTAGTAGGGCTTGTCGAAGTCCAGGCCGGTGCGGGTCGTGATGATGATGCCGCCACCGAGCGAGCCTTCCGTCATCGCGGCCGTCGAGCCCTTGACGATGTCGACGCTCTTGATCAGGTCGGACGACAGCTCGCGGAACTCGGTGCCGCGGCCGTCGCCGCCGCCCAGCAGGTCGGTGCCGGCACCGGAGCGCACGCCCATGCCGTCCAGCTCGACCCGGGTCAGCTCGGCGCCGTTGCCGCGGATGGACACGTTGACGCCCTCGCCGAAGTCACCGCGGTCCAGCGCCACGCCGGCGATCCGGGAGATGGCTTCACCAATGTTGCGGTCAGGGAAGGCGCCGACGTCCTCGGCCACGATGGAGTCCTGGGCCGTGGCCGCGTTCTTCTTGCGGTTGATGCTGGACTGCTGAGACTGGCGCGTGCCGACGACCAGCACGGTCTCGAGCTCCTGGGTCGGCGCGGCGGGCTTGCGCGCGGCCGGCTTGGCGTCGTCGGGCTTGGCGGCTGCGGCGTTGCCGCTTTCCTGGGCCATGGCGGCCTGTTGGGCCCACAGGGCCAGGGCCATGGAAACAGCGGTCGCCACCGCAGGCTTGCTGAATTTGTTCACTGTCTTCTCCGCGCTCCGGTGGGGTCCCGGGCTTGTTGTGGGTCAATCGCCGCGGCCTACAAAAGTATGACTTTTTTACTTTTGCTGGCCGTGGCGCGACCTTAAGCAGCCGCTGTAACCGGGAGAAATTCGTTTTGGCCTGTTTGCTATCCCGAAAAGAAATACCGGGCCCAGAAACACTGGTTAACCCGGGGAAGCGAACAGAAACAGTCACGGCCGTGATTGGCCGCCAACGCTGTCAGCGACAGGGGCGCCCGCAAGCGCCCGGCGCGTTCAGGGCTTGACGCGCCAGACGCGCTGGACCGGCGCGGTGCGGCGCAGCACGCGCAGCACATCGGCGAGGTGCAGGCGGTCGCGCACGGCGATGAGCAGCGTCATCTCGGCCGTCTCGCGCAGCTGCGCCTCATCGCTCATCGAGATGTGGGTGATGTCGGCCTCGGCCTGCGCCACGGCCTGGGCGACCTGGGCGAGCACGCCCTTGCCGTTGCGCATCAGCAGCGCGATGCCGGCCTCGAAGCTGCGCGTCAGTTCCTCGGCCCATTCGACCTGGATCCAGTGCTCGCTGTCGCGCTGGAACAGGCGGCGGCCGACGGCGCACTCGCAGGTGTGGACGATCAGGCCTTCGCCGCGGCCGAGGTAGCCGCGCACCTCGTCGCCGGGGATGGGGCGGCAGCAGCTGGCGAGCTGCACGGACGCACCCTCGCTGCCGTCGATGGTGACGCTGCCCTGGTGGGAAGGCGCTTCGGTGAAGCGGCCCAGCGTCAGTGCCAGTGCATCGGGCTTCTGGCCCTGGTCGGCCATCAGGCGGGCCAGCTTCTTGGCGATGATGGTGGCGATCTTGCGGCCGGCGCCGATGTCGACCAGCAGCTGCTCGGTACTCGCGCTGCCTGCCCAGGCGGCCAGCTCATGCCAGATCGGCGCGGCCGCGTCATCCAGCTCCAGGCTGGGCAGGCCCAGGCCCTCGACGCGCATGGCCTGGGCCAGCATCTTCTCGCCCAGCTCGCGGGATTCCTCCTGCTCCAGGTCCTTCAGGTAATGGCGGATCTTGGAGCGGGCCCGGCCGGTGCGCACGAAGCTCAGCCAGGCCGGGTTGGGGCTGGCGCCAGGCGCGGTGATGATTTCGACGATGTCGCCGCTGCGCAGCTCGGCCCGCAGCGGCACCGCCTCGCCGTTGACCTGGGCCGCCACGCAGTGGTCGCCGACGTCGGAGTGGATGGCGTAGGCGAAGTCCACCGGCGTCGCGCCCTTGGGCAGGGCCATGATCTTGGACTTCGGCGTGAAGACGTAGATCGCGTCCGGGAACAGGTCGATCTTGACGTGCTCGAGGAACTCGTTGGCGTCGCGCGTCTCGTCCTGGATGTCGATCAGGCTCTGCAACCAGCGCGCATTGGCCTGCTGGGCCACCAGCGCCGAGGCCTGCTTGCCACGGCTCTTGTAGATCCAGTGCGCCGCCACGCCCTGTTCGGCGATCTGGTGCATGCCTTCGGTGCGCAGCTGGAACTCCAGCGGCGTGGCCAGCGGCCCCATCAACGTCGTGTGCAGGGACTGGTAGCCGTTGTCCTTGGGCGTGGCGATGTAGTCCTTGAAGCGCCCGGCCTGCGGCTTGTAGAGCTGGTGCAGCACGCCCAGGGCCGTGTAGCACTGCAGCGGCTCCTCGGTCAGGATGCGAAAACCGAAGATGTCGCTGACCTGGGCGAAGGACAGGCCGCCCTTCTCGCGCATCTTCTTGTAGATGGAGTGGACGGTCTTCTCGCGCCCCTGCACCTCGACGCGCAGGCTGGCCTTGGCAAAGGCTGCACGGATCTCGGCCTCGATGCGCGACACCAGGTCGCGCCGGTTGCCGCGCGCCTTGCCCACGGCCTTGCTGAGCGCGGCATAGCGCCAGGGGTGGAAATACTGGAAGGACAGGTCCTGCAGCTCGCGGAAGGTCTGGTTCAGGCCCAGGCGGTGCGCGATGGGCGCGTAGATGTCGAAGGTCTCGCGGGCGATGCGGCGCGCCTTGTGCGGCGCCATCGCGCCCATGGTGCGCATGTTGTGCAGGCGGTCGGCCAGCTTGATGAGGATGACGCGCAGGTCGCGCGCCATCGCCAGCAGCATCTTGCGGAAGGACTCGGCCTGCGACTCCTCCTTGGTGGAGAACTGCAGCTTGTCCAGCTTGGTCAGGCCATCCACCAGATCGGCCGTCGTCGCGTCGAACTTCTCGATCAGCTCGGTCTTGGAGACGCCGCAGTCCTCGACGACGTCATGCATCAACGCCGCCATCAGCGCTTGAGCGTCCAGCCGCCATTCGGCGCAGATGCCGGCGACGGCGATGGGGTGGGTGATGTAGGGCTCGCCGGTGGCGCGCTTCTGGCCCAGGTGGGCCTCGTCGGCGAACTTGTAGGCCTCGCGCACGCGCTTGACCTCCGCCTTGCTCAGGTAGCCGAGTTTGGGGGCGAGAGCATCAAAGGAAGCAGCTTCCGCCTGCGTCGGCGGCGCCGGCTGGCGCAATCCAGGCAGCGTGAACCAGGCGGTGAGGGAACGTTGGGCCATATTGGCCCCGAATTTATACGAAGGTAAGAGGCCCCTCGTCCAAGGAGCCCCCTAGGTGACGGCGATGCATGCGGCATTGAGCCGCATGCACATCGCCCAAGCGGGCCGGCTAGAGAGCGGCCCGGCGCTCGGCCCGAAATGCAAACGGGCGCCCGAGGGCGCCCGTGTGGCAGTGAGGACGGTGCTTAGACCGGAACCTTGCGCAGCATCTCGATGCCGACTTCGCCGGCGGCGATTTCGCGCAGGGCGGTCACGCCGGGCTTGTTCTTGCTCTCGATGCGGGGGCTGTGGCCCTGGCTCAGCATGCGGGCGCGGTAGGTCGCGGCCAGCACCAGCTGGAAGCGGTTCGGGATCTTGGTCAGGCAGTCTTCGACGGTGATGCGGGCCATGGTGTTCCTTGGGTAAAGCGGGATCAGGGCAGATCGAGCGCCTGAAAGACGGCAGAGCGGTTGCGCCGCTGAGCCAGGTATTTTAGCCGCTGCGCGTGGACGATGGATTTGAGGTCGAAAACGGCGGTGTCGAACACCGCGTTCACGACGACGAAATCGAAGTTCTGCGCCTGCGCCACCTCGAGGCGCGCATTGGCCATGCGCTTGGCGATGACCTCGGGTTCGGTGTCGCCACGGCGGTTCAGGCGCGACTGCAATTCGTCCCAGCTCGGCGGCAGGATGAAGATCAGCACGGCATAGGGAAACAGCTGCTTGATCTGCAGCGCGCCCTGGAAATCGATCTCGAGCACGACGTCGTCGCCATGCTGCATGCGCGCCTCGATGGCGGTACGCGAGGTGCCGTAGAGATTGCCGTGGACCTCGGCCCATTCGAAGAATTCGCCGCGCTCGGCCATCCCCCGGAATTCCTCCGGCGTGATGAACCAGTATTCGCGGCCATGCTGTTCCTGGCCGCGCGGCGCGCGCGAGGTGTGGGAGATGGAGACGGCCAGCTTGGCATCCAGCTCCAGCAGCGCCTTTACAAGGCTGGACTTGCCGGCGCCGCTTGGGGCGGCGACGACGAAAAGATTGCCGGGATATTCCATGGATGTATTCGACGCTGGGGTGGGGCAAGGCTAAGTGCCTGTCGCCCGCGAAGTTTTTGCTACGACCCCACGATTGATCAAGCATGGACTTTAGCTTGCGGCCGTGCGCGACCCCCTCGGACGCGGTGGGCCGGTCCGGCATTTTTGGCATTCCAGCGCGCTTTTCGGGCCCCGATCCGGCAGTACTGTGGCGACTTGTCTGACGCGGCCGGAGGCTGGTCATCCTTATCTTGAGCCCGTCGTTAAGGCATGACGAGGTCCACACGATGCCACGCTATCAACGCTACGAGGTTCATCCCGACAACCCGCAAGCCCGGCTGCTGCAGGCAGCAGCCGACCGTGTACGGGCCGGTGCGGTGGCCGCGCTGCCGACGGCCGCCGGCTATCTGATGGCCTGCGGGCTCGATGACAAGGCCGCCGCCGCCCGACTGCTGCGGCGCGCCGACGAGCGCCAGCCCCTCATGCTGCTGTGCCGCGACCTCGCCCAGGCCGCCACCTATCTGCAAATCGACGATCGCGCCTTCCGGGCCATCCGGGATGCTGACGCCGGTTCCACCGCATTCCAGCTGCGCTGTACCCACCGCGTGCCGCGCCGGCTGGCCAGCGCAGCCGGCGGTGCTGGCCTGCTGTACTTCAGCGCCCATCCGGCCTGCCAGGGCCTGCTGGGCCATGTCGACGAAGCGCTGCTGGCCCTGCCGCCGCAGCCGGGGCTGGAGGTCGCGGATCTCGATGAGCTGTCCTCGGACGCCCGCGCCGTGCTGGATGTCGCGCTGGACGCCGGCACGATGGCCACGCTGCAGCGCCTGACCTGCGTGCGGCTGTTCGAGCCCTCGCGGCCGAGCCTGGCGCGCTGGCCTCTTGCTGCCGCCGGGCATGAGATGCAGCTGGCGGTTTGAGCTGAGGGGAGGCCCGCTGTGCGACAGTCGGCCGATCAGCCATGGATCAGCTTGCCAGCCCCGTCTTCGCGGGACGAGCGCCGGAGTTGGCGCAGCTCGACGATGCCTTCGACGCCTGCGTCGCTGGAACGTCGCGCGTCGTCCTGATCTCCGCCGAAGCCGGCGGCGGCAAGACACGGCTGCTGGCGGAATTCGCCCGCCGCATCGGCGATCGCGCCACGGTCATTTCAGGCGCCTGCACCGACCAGTCCGAATCCGGCCTGCCCTATGCGCCCTTCACGGCGGCCATTCGAAGCCTGGTGCGCGAGCGCAGCATCGGCGATGTCGTCGCCCTGATTGGAACCAGCAGCGCTGGTGACCTCGCCTGGCTGCTGCCCGAGTTCGGTGCGCCCCGGGCGTTGCCGGACGTGAGCATCGTGCGCTCCCGGCTCTTCGAGGTCGTGCGCCTTCTCACCGAGAAGTTGGCCCATGAGCGCCCCCTGGTCTGGGTGCTGGAGGATCTGCACTGGTCCGACGCCGGCACCCGCGACCTGCTGCGCTATCTCGCCACCAACATCACGGGCGTGCGTGTGCTGGTGCTGGGGTCGCATCGATCGGATGCCGTGCACCGCGACCATCCCCTGCGCACCGTGCTCGCCGAGCTGGGGCGGCTGCCGTCGGTCAAGGTCATGCGCCTGCCTCGATTGACGCGGTCCGAAGTGGCGGCACAGCTGGGCGGCATCCTGGGCCATGAGCCGGAAACCGCGACCCTGGGCACCGTGTTCGCCCGCAGCGAAGGAAATCCGCTGTATGCGGAAGCGCTGGTGAGCGCGGAGGGCGGCGTTCGCGATCAGGTTTCCGAATCGCTCAACGAGCTGCTGCTGGTGGCGGTGCGCGCCCTCCCCGCGGGCACGCAGGCCGTCGTGCGCGCGGCCTCCCTGGGCGGCAGCGTGTTCCGGCCGGCCATCGTGGCGGCCGTGTCCGGGCTGTCCGAAGTCGACGTAGAGCAGTGCTTCCATCCGGCCCTGGCTGCCAACGTGCTCGTGAAGGAGGGTGACGGCTACGTGTTTCGACACCGCTTGATCCGGGAGGCCGTCGAGAGCGACATGCTGGTGGGCGAACGGCGCCGGCTTCACGGCGCCTACGCGCTGGCCATGGCCGCCCATCCCGCCCTGGCCCGCAACTGCTGGACGACGCTGGCGCTGGCGCGGCACTGGCACCGGGCCAGCGAGGACGAACAGGCCTTCACCGCGGCATGGGCCGGCGCTCGCGAGGCCGGCGAGGCGACGTCCTATGTCGAGCAGCTGGAGATGCTCGACCTGATGCTCGACGTCTGGCCACGCGTGCCCGATGCCCGGTCGCGGGTAGGCGTTTCGCATCTGGACATCGTGGAGCAGGCCGCGAACGCCGCCTGCTGGGCCGGCAAGACCGATCGGGGCATGCGGCTCACCGAGATCGGCCTCGCGCAGGCGGTCCAGGCCGGCGACCCCGAACGCGTGAGCGCGCTGCTGAGCATGCAGCGCGCGCCGCTGCGCCACCAGCAATTGCTGCCCGGGCAGCTGGAAGACCTGCAAGAGGCCCTGCGCCTCACGACGAATCTGCGCCTGCGCATCGAGTGCCTCGCCCAGCAATGCCGCGCCTTGCTGCTGCGCGGGCGCCTGGACGCCGCAGACCAGGCGGCCCGCGAGCTTGCCGAGGCGGCCGCCCACACCGACGACGAGACGGGCCGGATGGATGCGCGCATCACCCGCGCCATGCTCGGCCTGTGCCGCGGCACCGACACCAGCGCCGAGCTGCAGGAAGCGGTCGATGCCTGCCGGCGCGGCGCCGGCCGCGGCGATGAGGCGTCGTCGGGCGAGGCGCGGGGCCACGCCAGCGAGCTGTCCGCCATGGCCTGCCCCTGGGGTTGGCTGGAAGTGCTGGCCATGAATGCGCAGGTCGAGGTCGAGCTCATGTTGGCGCGCAACGAACGGGCCGCGGAACGCGCGGCGCAGGCCGCCAAGCGCTGCCTGGAGGTCGGGCAGGCCGGCTATATCGGTCCCACGATCGCAAGCAACCGTGCCCGTGCGCTGCAGCGTTGCGGGCGATGGAGCGACGCGATCGCGGTGCTGGAACAGGCCCTCGACGCCGAACCGACGCCTTTCGGGCGCGCGCTGCTGGTTTTGGGGCAGGCGGAGATCGCACTGCTCCGCGGCGATCTTGAAGCCGCGCGGCGCGGCCTGTCGCAGCTGCGCCTGCTGCCGCAAGACCTGCTGGCCCGGCCGTTGTCGATCGAGCGCCTCGCCATCGACCTGCTGCTTGCCGAGGGCGATGCCGCTTCGGCCTGCCGCGCTGCGGCCGGCATCGTGGATCGCTGCCGGCACGCCGCGCCACAGGAAGGCTGGCCGCTGCTTGCCGTCGCGGCACGGGTTCATGTGGAGGCCGATGCAGATGCGGGCGCCTTGAAGAAGCTCACCGATGTGGCGCGCCAACTGCCGCGCCCGGGCCCGGCCGAGCTTGCCTATGCGGCACTCGTGGCGGCCGAATCCGGCCGGCTCGCCGAGCGGCCGGCCGCCGCGCCATGGCTCAGCGTGGCGCGGCTCTGGGAGGACCTGGGGCAGCCCTTGGAGCGGGCGTATGCGCTGGCGCGTGCGGCTGCGCTCGAACCGTCACGGGCGACGGCGGCCACCCATTTGCAGGAGGCAGAGCGTCTGGCTTCGGCATTGGGCGCGCAGCCGCTGCTGCAGCGCATCCGCGTGCTGGCTTTGCAGCGGCGCGTCGGCGCGGGCGGTGCACCCGAGGCCCCAGCGCCGTTTGCGCTGACCAGCCGTGAACTGGAAGTGCTCCGTCTCGTCGCCGAAGGCCAGACCAACCGCCAGATCGCTTCCGAGCTGGTCATCACGGCCAAGACGGCGAGTGTCCACGTCACCAACATCCTGGCCAAGCTCGACGTCCGCACCCGCGGCGCGGCAGGCGCTGTCGCGCACAGGCTGGGACTGACCAGCCGCCGATAGAAGCCCCGCCAGGCCTCAGCGCTCGGTGTGCCTCAGAACGAGGCCTGAAACTCGCTCCCAGACGGCCGGGAACACATGGGCGTGGCCCACATCGGCCAGCGGCACCAGCTCTGCGTCGGGGATCTCCCGCGCCAGCGCCTGGCCATGCTCGAGCGGGAACAGCGGATCCCTGTCGCCGTGGAGGATGAGAGCCGGTGCGCGAATGGCGCCGAGGCGTTGCCGCCAGGGCGCGCCGGCGTCGATCAGAAAGGGGTTGGTGAGCTGCGCCGCGAGGTCGAGGCTGCGCTTCTGGATGCATCTCGCCGTCTCGAGCACCCAGTGCTCGTCGAACATGCCGCCACCAGCAAAGGGCCGCTCGCCCTCCACCAGATAACGGGCCACCGCTTCGCCGTCGGTCCAATCCGGTTCCGCCGGACCGGCTTCGCCGGTGAAGATTCTGCGGATGGCCTCGTGCGCGGGAGGAAGGTCGCCGGCTTCGTGTCCGGGACCGCCCGGCGTGCCCGACATCAGGACGAGGGTGGCCACCCGGTCGGGATGGTCGATGGCCAGCAGCTGGGCGATGCCGGCCCCCTGGGAGACACCGAACACATGGGCCTTGCGCACGTCGAAGTGGTCGAGCAGGGCCAGCGCATCGGCCGCCAGGTCACGCAGGCCGTAGGTCGGCCGCCCCAGCTCCCAGCTCGTCGAGCGGCCGGTGTCGCGGCTGTCGTAGCGGATCACGAAGCGGCCGCCATCCGCCAGGCGCTGGCAGAAGCTGCGGTCCCAGGAAACCATGGAATTGCCGGCGCCCTGGATCATCAGGATCGCCGGGGCGTGGCGATCACCTAAGGTCTCGGTCGCCAGTTGGACCCCGGGCGCTACGGGAACGGTGAATTCATTGCAGGTGTCGCAGATCATGTCAGGCGTCTCCGGTTTGCCTCAAGGGCTCGAGGTTTCGGCGGTGCTCGCGGGTTGGGCTGGCTCGCCCCGGGCGGTGGCCAGCAGGGAGCCGGCCAGGATGAACGCGAAGGCCAGCAGCGTAGTCAGCGACAAAGGCTCGGACAGCAGCAGCGCACCGGCGACCATGGCCACGACGGGGTTGATGTAGGTGAAGACGACTGCCCGGCTGATGCCGACCTCCCGGATCAGGCCAAAGAACCAGATGAAGGCCAGCGAAGTGCAGACGACCGCGAGCACACCGAGGGACGCGATGACCCGGCCGGACGGCAGCGCCGAAGGCCATGCAAGCACGGCGGCCGGCAGATACATCAGGGCGGCTGCGGCAAGGCAGACCGTCATCATGGGCAAGGCGGGCACCGACCGCAACCCGCGGCCGGCCACCACCGCGGCGGTGGCATAGGCCGCGGCGGCGCCCAAGACCTCGAACGTCGGCACCAGTTCGTCGCCCCACTGCAGCCCGGCGAGCAGGAAGACGCCGAAGAAGCCCAGGGCCAGGCCGCACCAGCGCCGCGAGGAAATCGCTTCCTTGTCACCGGTGAGCCGGCCGACGATGACGGCGAGGACCGGGATGGTCGCCATCAGCAGGCCCGCCGTCGAGCTGTGGATGCGGGTTTCGGCATGCGACAGCAGCCCCCACGGCAATGCGAACTCCAGAGTCGCGAACGCGAGCAAGGGCCGCCAGTGCCGCAGCAGCAGCGTCACCGGCAAGTCCCGCATCGCGAATGGCAGCAGCACCAGCGCCGCGATGCCGACGCGCGCGAAAACCAGCACGGCCACGGGCAACTCGGCGACGATGATCTTGATGAGCAGATAGGGCACGCCCCAGATCAGGCTCAGCGCGACGAACAGCAACCAGCCGCGCGGACTCATAGCACCCTCCGGCAGAGGAAGGTCATCCACACGTCGTCGCGGGAGCTGGTGCGCCGCTCGCTGGCCTCGACGCAGAAGCCGGCCTTCTCGAGCCGGGTGGCGAAGGCGGCATGCGACCAGTAGGTCATCTGATAGCGACCCGTCGTCTCGCCGTCGCCTTCGCGCATCGAGACCAGGAAGGCGCCGCCCAGCCGCGTGGCGCGCCGGATCTTGTCCAGCACCAGGTCGGTGTGCGCGCGGTCGATGTGCATCAGCGTGCACAAGGCCATCACGCCGTCGTACGAGCCGGTGATGCGATCCGTCAGCACGTCGAGGAGTTCGCAGTGCCTGCCGCGGCTCGACTGGATGTCGAGGAAGGCCTGCGTCGCGTCGGTGCGGCGCACCCGGGCGCCCAGAGACTCGACAAAATCGGCGTCCCGGCCCGGGCCTGAGCCGATCTCGAGGATGCGGCCCTGGCTGCCCATCAGTTCCAGCATCCGCCGCAGCGGGGCGCGGACGGCCGGTGACGGGTTGTCGTCGCAGAGCTTGTCGTAGCCGGCCGCGCAGCTCTGGTACGACGAGATCGTGCTGCGGCTGGCGGCGCCGGCCCGCAACGGGTTGGCGGCTGCAGTGGAGTTGGGTTTCAGCATGGGTCTCAGCGTGGCGCTAAGACGCGGCGGATAAATGAGGCATATGCCTTAGACGCGCAGCCCGGCAACTCCTTGTGCGAGTAGCCAGCCTCGCCGAAACCCTACTCGATGTTTTGCACCTGAACGCGCATCTGCTCGATGGCCGCCTTCATGTCGACGGCCAATTCAAGCGCAGTCTGAGGGCATAAAAAAAGCTCCTGGCGCGAGCCAGGAGCTTGAAGGGCTTCGACGACTAGCGCGAAGACACCAGGAGAAAGACTCAGAAGCGATAGTCGGCGGTCACCACATAGGCCCGGCCCAGCACGTCGGCCACGCTGGTCAGATAGCCGCGGTAGGCGTTGTGGTTGGTCAGCGGCGGCTGGTCGTTGAACAGATTGCTGACGCCCAGCGACAGCTTGAGGTTCTTGAAGCCGGAATAGCGCACCAGGAAGTTGTACTGCTCATAGGGGCTGACGTTGCGGGCGCCTGAGGTGCCGGCCCCGGTGGCGGCGGCCAGGTTCTGGTCGTAGACCTTGCTCTGGTAGCGCTGCGAGAGCTGCACCAGCCAGTTGTTGTCCTGCCAGGCGATCTGGGCGGTGTGGCGCCAGCGGTTGTTCAGGCCGCGCGTGGCGTTGGACAGGCCGGCATTGGGGTTGACCGGCACGACGTCGTTGAAGAAGCCCAGGGCCGAGACCCAGTCGCCGTTGTTGACGCCTTCGGAGCGGGCGTCCCAGCGGGTCAGGTAGGCGATGTCGACGCCGGCCGTGATGCGGCCCCAGGCGGCGCGCGGCGTGGCGTACTTCAGGCTGGCGTCCAGACCGGCGCCGCGCAGCGAGCCGACGTTGGACGGCGTGTTGATGACGGCGTCCTTGAAGCCCGAGCTGCTGGTCACGCCCAGCGTGCCGTCCGCGTTGCGCAGGAACAGACCGGGATAGGTGGCGGGGTTGGCCAGGATGTAGTCGATGGCGCGGTTGCCGATGACGCTGTCGATCTGCGTGCGCCAGTAGTCCAGCGTCATCGTCAGGTCCTTCACGGGCTCGAAGGCCGCGCCGAACGTCAGGCTGCGCGAGGTCTCGGGCTTGACGCCGGCGTTGTTGGGCACCTTGGTGATCTGCGTGTAGCCGGTCAGGCCGCAGACGACTTCAGGCGCATAGCCGGCCTTGGGCGTGGCGACGCCGTTCACGGTGGGGCACAGCAGCGGGTCGTTGAACACGGACAAGGAGGTGCGCTCGGTTTCCTTGGTGTAGATCTCGGGCAGGCTGGGGGCGCGGTAGCCGGTATTGGCCGAGGCGCGCAGCACCAGGCTGGACACCGGGGTCCAGCGCAGGCTGAGCTTGGGGTTGACCGTGGTTTCGCCCAGGTCGCTGTATTTGTCGCCGCGCACCGAGGCGTTCAGCGTCAGGTCGCGGCGGATGGGCACGTCCAGCTCGGCGAACAGCGAGGTGACGTCGCGGCTGATCTTGGTGCTGGTGGCGGTGTTGGCGCCGCTGGCGATGTTGTCGCCGCCCAGCAGGTCGATCTGGCCGTTCAGGGCCGTCGAGAGGTCGTTGCTGGCCAGGCCGATGGCCTTCCAGGTGTCGCGGCGCAGCTCGGCGCCCAGCGCCAGCATCATGTCGCCGCCGCCCAGCTTCATCAGGCTGCGCGAGAAGGTCGCGTCGAGGCTGGCGTTCTCGGCGCGGTGCAGGCGCAGGGTCTGGCCGTCCATCGCGGCGCCGTCCAGCAGGGCCATGCCGGCGGCGTCCTGCAGGCCGAAGGGGTTGAGCTTGGGGTCGAGGAAGAGGGTGCGCGCGGTCGTGCCCTGCACGTTGGCAATGCCGGTCACGCGCAGCCAGCCGGCGCCGGCCTGCGTCTCGCGCTGCGAGCGGCCGTAGTTGATGCCGGTGCGGTAGTCCCAGGCGCCGAGCGAGCCTTCGGTGGTCGCCACGACGCGGTCGTTGCGGTGGATGTCGTTGCGGATGCGCGGGCCGGCGTCGGCCACCGACCACAGCACGTCGATGGGGCGGCCCGCCAGGTTCAGCCCGGGCACGGCCGGCACCTTGCCGTTGCCGGGGTAGTAGGGGTGGGTGCTGGTCAGGCGCACCGTGGGCGCGGCCGGGTTGTTGTACTGGTCGACCTCGAACTCGCTGTGGTTGAACTCGACGGTCAGCAGGTGGTCGCCCGGCAGCTGCATCTTGCCCTGGGCGTAGAAGTTCAGGATGTCGTTCTTGTTGTTGAAGGTCGTGTACTGCGTGTTGGCGTCCAGGAAGCAGGTCTGGCGGCCGCCCGAGGTGCTGGGCACGGAGTAGGGCGGCAGGCAGCCGCTGGCATACATCGGGTTGTAGCGCACGGTCCGCAGCGCGGTGGTCGGGTTGGTCGGGTCGGTGAAGTTGCCCGGCGCGGCGTTGGCGCCCAGGCCTGGCGCGGTGCTGATGCCCAGCTGGGTCAGCGCCGAGCCGTCGGTCAGCTCGGGGCGCGCCGTGCGCGGCAGCACGTCGCGGTGCTGGATGTCCAGGGCCGCATACACGTTCCAGCCGTTCTTGCCCAGGTCGCCGATGCCGCCGATCAGGCCGAGGGCGCGCGTGGCGCCGCCGCCGGAGCGCGTCGGCTGCACGGTTTCGAGCTTGATGCCCACGCCCTGGTAGCTGCTGAGCGTGTAGAAGGCCTGCACGCCGCCCATGGCGTCGGAGCCATAGCTCGACGAGGCACCGTCGCGCAGGATGTCGACATGGCTCATGGCCATGCGCGGGATGACGTTGACGCTGACGTACTGGTTGGTCAACGGCTCCTTGGCCAGGCGGCGGCCGTTCAGCAGCGTCAGCGTGCGCATCGGGCCGAAGCCGCGCAGGCTGGTCATCGGGCCGGCCGTGCCGGCGTAGCTGCCCACGGAGTTGGCCTGGGGCAGCTCCAGCATCATGTCCTTGAGCTCGGTGTTCAGGCGCTGGTCGAGCTCGACGGCCTTCATCTTCGAGACCGGCAGCGCGCTCTCGTCCTTGACCGAGCGCCGGATGATGGAGCCGGTGATCTCGACGCGATCGATGACCTGGTTCTCCTGAGCTTCCTGGGCCTGGACCAGTGACGGGGTCGAGGCCAGGCCGAGCAGGGCGAGGGCGAGGGCCGTGGGGCGGAAAGCCCGGGAATGGCGTTGGGAACTGAGGCGCACGTCTTGTCTCCGTAAGGATGTGGTGTCTTGAGGAGCGCCAGCGCGGAGCACAGGCTCAGCGGCTGGCGTTCTTCATGCGCTCACGGCTGTTGTTCAGGTGCATGAACATGGCCGCGCGAGCCGCTGCGGCATCGCCGCGATGGATGGCCTCGAGCACGGCGTGGTGCTCCTGGGCCGTGATGTCTTTGCCTTGACGCAATTCGGGCGAGGGCTCGCCGAAGCGGGCCGGCGTGGCCGCGCGGCTGCGCCGCGGTGCGGCGGCCGACTGGCGCGGGATGGTGCCGCTGCCCAGCGAGCGCAGCACATGGGCGAAGTACTCGTTGCCGGTAGCCTGGGCCAGCAGCTCGTGGAAGCGGAAGTCGGCCTCGGCCGTGGCCTCGCCGGTACTGCGCTGGATGTCGAAATCCTTCAGCGCGCGCTCCATCGCGGCCAGTTGCTCCGGCGTGCGTCGCTGCGCGGCCAGCGCGGCAGCCTCGGGCTCCAGGCTCAGGCGCAGCTCCAGCATGGCGAGCTTCTGCTGCAGCTTCAGCTCGGACGGGGCCACGGCTTGCAACAGCGGGCTGTCGACCTTGGGCGCCAGCACGAAGCTGCCAATGCCCTGCTGGGTACGCAGCAGGCCGCCCGCCTGCAAACGCGAGAGGGCCTCGCGCACGACGCTGCGACTGACGCCGAACTCCTGCATCAGCAGCGGCTCGGTCGGCATGCGGTCGCCCGGCTTGAGCGCGCCCCCGGTGATGCGCTCCGACAGCGCTTCGACGACGCGTTGCGACAGGCTGGCGGGGCGGGCGGTGGAGGAGTTGGCGGTGCTCACGATGTGTGATTGGCTGTTTCAAGTCATCAGACGACTGATGTCAGTATAGGACCGCAAAAGCAGAAATGACTATCGGAAACCCTGAGAATGACTCGTTTGTGCCTTTGGATGCTGCAATTCCGGCTGCCTCGTATACACTGCAAGTCATCAGACGACTGATGAGAAAGACGGTGAAATGATCAAGATCGAAAGCGTCCGGGCTGTTGAGTTCACCCACCCGACGCGCCGTTCGGTGGACGCCGCCGGCCACTCCCACCCGGGGCCACTGGGCACCGCCCATCTGGCGCTGCTGAGCATCCGCAGCACCGATGGCGTCGAGGGCCATTGCTTTGCGCCGCCGCAGGTCGTGCGGCCCCACGTGTTGAACCAGTTCGTGCGCCGCGTGCTGGTGGGCGGCGACGCGATGCACCGCGAGAAGCTGTGGTGCGAGCTGGAGCACTGGCAGCGCGGCAGCGCCGGCCAGTTGACCGACCGGGCCCTGGGTGCGGTGGACAGTGCGTTGTGGGACCTGATCGGCCGCACGCTCGGAACGCCGGTCTACCAATTGCTCGGCGGCTACCGCGACAAGGTGCCGGCCTATGGCAGCACCATGTGCGGCGACGAACTGGCGGGCGGGCTGTCGACACCCGAGGAATACGGCGACTTCGCGCTGAAGCTGGTGGCGCGCGGCTACAAGGCCATCAAGCTGCACACCTGGATGCCGCCCGTCTCCTTCGCGCCCAACCCGGGCATGGACATCAAGGCCTGCACCGCCGTGCGCGAGGCGGTCGGCCCCGACATCGAGCTGATGCTCGACGGTTATCACGAGTACAGCCGCACCGACGCGCTGCGCATCGGCCGTGCGCTCGAGGAACTGGGCTTCGCCTGGTTCGAGGAAATGATGAACGAGCAGAGCACGGCGTCCTACGCCTGGCTGGCCGGTCAGCTCGACGTGCCCATCCTGGGGCCCGAGAGCCTGTCGGGCAAGCACTACGCCCGGGCCGAATGGGTCAAGTCCGGCGCCAGCGACATCCTGCGTGCCGGCGTCACCGGCTGCGGCGGCATCGGCCCGACGATGAAGGTGGCCCACCTGGCCGAGTCCTTCGGCATGAACTGCGAGGTGCACGGCAACGGCGCGCCCAATCTGGCGGTGTGCGGGGCCATCCGCAACTGCCGCTGGTACGAGCGCGGCCTGCTGCACCCCTTCCTCGACTACGAAGAGGTGCCGGCCTATATGAACGCCCTCGTCGACCCCATGGATGCTGAGGGGTTCGTCTCGCTGCCGCAAGGCCCGGGCCTCGGCGAAGACATCAACTTCGACTACATCTCGAAGCACACCGTCGCCACCTACTGAACGCAGCCATGTTCCCGGCATCCTCTTGGCTGTTGCGTCGCCGTCATCTGCCCGCGCTCTTCGCTGGGGCCTGGGGCGCGGCGCACGCTGATTCACCCGACGACCAGTTGCTGGTCGGCATGAGCATGAACAACCTGCTCTCGCTCGACCCCGCCGCCGCCACCGGCCTGGACGCGGCCACCGTGGCCTGCAACCTCTACGACAGCCTGCTCGAGGTCGACGCGGCCGACACCACCCGGCTGCGCCCCAGCCTGGCCGAGACCTGGCAGGTGGGCGAGGGCGGCCGGCGCATCACGCTGAAGCTGCGCGCCGGCCTGCGCTTTGCCAGCGGCCGGCCGCTGACGGCCGTGCACGCCGCCTGGTCGCTGCAGCGCGTGCTGACGCTCAACCTGGCCCTGGCTTCGGTCTGGAAGAGCTATGGCTACACGGCCGCCAACGCCGCCGCCCACATCCGCGCCGAAGACGCCCAGACCCTGGTGCTTGACCTGCCTCAGCCCACCGACCCGACGCTGGTGCTGATGACGCTGGCCACGTCCATGAGCGGCTATGTCATCGACCGCGAGGCCGTGCTCGCCCACGAGCAGAGCGGCGACCTCGGCCATGCCTGGCTGACCACGCACGCCGCCGGCTCCGGTGCCTTCGAGCTGGAGGAGTGGCGCCCCAAGGAGCTGCTGACGATGCGCCGCTCGGCCAACGACTGGCAGCCCGCGGCAAAACTGCGGCGCGTCGTGTTCCGCCACATGACGGAGTCGCAGACGCTGCGCCTGATGCTGATGCGCGGCGACCTCGACATCGCCGGCGGCATGTCGGCGCCCGATGTGCGCGCGCTGGCCAAACGGCCCGACCTCGTCGTCGAGGAAGTGCGCCGCTCGACGATGTACTACGTGGCCGTCAATGCCCGCCACCCGCGCTATGCCGACGAGCGCGTGCGCCGCGCCGTGCTGCGCCACCTGATCGACTTCCAGGGCGTCGCCGGCGGCGTGCTGCCCTTCTACGGCGAGCTGCAGATGCGGCCCGTGCCGCCCGGCCTGCCGGCATCGCTGCCCCAGCCCGGCTACGCCTTCGACCCCGTGGCCGCGCGCCGCCTGCTGGCCCAGGCCGGCTTGGCCGACGGCTTCGAGACGACCATCCGTGTCGTCGCCGAGGCGCCCTTCACCGGCATCGCCACCAGCCTGCAGGCCACGCTGGCCCAGGCCGGCATCCGCGCCAGCATCCTGCCGGGCACCGGCAACCAGGTTTACGGCTCCATGCGCGAGCGCAGCTTCGAGATCGTCGTCGGCCGCGGCGGCGGTGGCGCCGAGGCGCATCCGCACTCCAGCCTGCGCGCCCTGGTCTACAACCCCGACAACCGTGACAGCGCACGGCTCAGCAACTTCCAGGGCTGGCGCACCGGCTATGCCGACGCCGAGCTGAACCGCCTCATCGAACAGGCCCTGCTGACGCCGGACGCCACCGCGCAGGCCGCCCTCTACCGCCAGGCCCAGCAGCGCTTCGACGCGCAGGTCGGGGCCATCCAGCCCATCGCCCAGATGCTCGACACCCAGGTGCTGCGCCGTGCCGTGCACGGCTATCACGGCCACCCCAGCGGCGCCACGCGGCTGCGTGAGGTCTACAAGGAGAGCAGGCCATGACGAAGCGCTGGATACGCGGCGGCACCAGCGCGGCGCTGGCCCTGCTCGGCCTGCTGCTGCTGACCTTCATGATCGGCCGCGTGATGCCGCTGGACCCGGTGCTGGCCATCGTCGGCCCCGACGCCGACCGCGCCACCTACGAGCAGGTCTACCGCCAGCTCGGCCTGGACCGGCCGCTGTGGACGCAGTTCGGCCGCTACCTGGGCGACCTGGCGCAGGGCGACCTCGGGCGCGCGCTGCTGACCGGCCGGCCCGTCACCGAGGACCTGGCGCGCGTGCTGCCCGCCACCGTCGAGCTGGCCACGCTGGCCATCCTGCTCGGCGCGCTGCTGGGCGTGCCGCTGGGCGTCTGGGCGGCCAGCAACCACAAGCGCTGGCCCGACCACGTCGCCCGCGTGCTCGGCCTGCTCGGCCACTCCACGCCGGTGTTCTGGTTCGGCATGATGGGCCTGCTGGTCTTCTACGCCTGGCTCGGCTGGGCCGGCGGCATCGGCCGCATCGGCCTGTCGTTTGAAGGCGCCATCCCGCGCGTCACCGGCCTGATGCTGGTCGACACGCTGCTGGCCGGCGACACGGCGGCCTGGCGCAGCGCGCTGCGCCACCTGCTGCTGCCCGCCTGCGTGCTGGGCCTGCACTCCATGGCCTACCTCAGTCGCATGACGCGCAGCTTCATGCTCGCCCAGCTCAGCCAGGAATACATCACCACGGCGCGCGTCAAGGGCCTGAGCCGCCGCCAGGTCGTCTGGGGGCATGCCTTCCTGAACATCCGCGTGCAGCTGCTGACCATCCTGGCGCTGGCCTACGGCGGCCTGCTGGAGGGCGCCGTCCTCGTCGAGACCGTGTTCGGCTGGCCGGGCTTTGGCAGCTACCTGACCGGCAGCCTGCTGCTGGGCGACATGAACGCGGTGATGGGCTCGGTGCTCGTCATCGGCCTGCTTTTCGTCGCCCTGAACCTGACCGCCGACGCGCTCTACCGCGTGTTTGACCCGAGAGCCCGCTCATGACCGCTACCGCCGTTTCCATGGGGGCCTGGCAGGCCTGGCGCCGCGAGACCAGCGCCAGCGCACGCAAGCTGCTGGCCAATCCGCTGACCGCCATCGGCGTCGCCGTCATCGCGCTGCTGGTGCTGGTGGCACTGTTCGCGCCGTGGATCGCCACGCATGACCCGCTGCGCCAGGACCTCGCCGCCGCGCTGCTGCCGCCCAGCCCGGCGCACTGGTTCGGCACCGACGAGTTCGGCCGCGACGTCTTCAGCCGCCTCGTGCATGGCACCCGCATCACGCTGTTCATCGTCGCGCTGGTCACCGTCGTCGTCGGCCCGCTGGGCATGGGCATCGGCGTGGTCTCCGGCTATTTCGGCGGGCGGGTCGACATGGTCTGCATGCGTGTGGCCGACGTCTTCCTGTCCTTCCCCAGCCTGGTGCTGGCGCTAGCCTTTGTCGCGGCGCTGGGCCCGGGCCTGGACCACGCCGTGCTGGCCATCGCGCTGACCGCCTGGCCGCCCATTGCCCGCCTGGCCCGCGCCGAAGCGATGACGCTGCGCAACGCCGACTTCATCGTTGCCGCGCAGCTGCAGGGCGCCTCGCATCTGCGCGTGCTGTGCCGGCATCTGGCGCCGCTGTGCATGCCCTCGGTGCTGGTGCGGCTGACGATGAACATGGCCTCGGTCGTGCTGACAGCCGCCGGCCTGGGCTTCCTCGGCCTGGGTGCTCAGCCGCCGTTGCCGGAATGGGGGTCGATGATCTCCGAAGGACGCCGCTACATGCTGGACAGCTGGTGGACCGTGGCCGCCCCGGGCGCCGCCATCCTGGCCGTCAGCATGGCCTTCAACCTGCTGGGCGACGGCCTCAACGACGCGCTCGACCCGCGCCAAGCGTCATGACGACTGAACAACAACCGCTGCTCCAGGTCCAGGGCCTGCAAGTGGCCTACGGCAGCCCGGCAGCGCCCGTGCCGGTGGTGCACGGCGTGTCCTTCAGCCTCGGCCGCGAGAAGCTCGCCGTCGTCGGCGAGTCCGGCTCCGGCAAGACCACCGTCGGCCGCGCGCTGCTGAAGCTGCTGCCGCGCCAGGCCCGCATCAGCGCCGAGCGCCTGCAGTTCGACAGCATCGACCTGCTGCAGGCCGGCGAGCGGGACATGGCCGCCCTGCGCGGCCGCCGCCTGTCCATGATCATGCAGGACCCGAAATACTCGCTGAACCCGGTCATGAGCATCGGCCGGCAGATCGGCGAGGCCGTGCAGCGCGGCGCCAAGCTCTCGCGCGCCGAATGCGACGAGCAGGTCGAGGCGCTGCTGGCGCGGGTGCGCATCCGCGAGCCGCGGCGCGTGGCGGCCCAGTACCCGCACGAGGTCTCGGGCGGCATGGGCCAGCGCATCATGATCGCGATGATGCTGGCCCAGCGCCCGCAATTGCTGATCGCCGACGAGCCGACCTCGGCGCTGGACGTGTCGGTGCGCCAGGAGGTGCTGGGCCTGCTGGACGAACTGGTGGCCGAGCAGGGCCTGGCGCTGCTCTTCATCAGCCACGACCTCAACCTGGTGCGGCGCTTCTGCGACCGCGTGCTGGTCATGTACGCCGGCCGCGTCGTCGAGACGCTGGCGGCCGCCGACCTGGCCCATGCGTCCCATCCCTACACGCAGGGCCTGATGGCGGCCCTGCCCAGCCTGCAGCAGCGTCGCGCCGTGCTGCCGGTGCTGCAACGCGACGCGGCCTGGAGCGCGGCATGACGGCGATGTTGTCGGTCCGGGACCTGCAGCTGTCCTTCGGCGAGGGCAAGGAGGCGCGCGTGGTGCTGCACGGCGTGAGCTTCGACGTGGCACGCGGCCAGGCCTTCGGCCTGGTCGGCGAATCGGGCTCGGGCAAGACCACCGTGCTGCGCTGCCTGGCCGGGCAATACCACCACTGGCGCGGCGAGGTGGCCATAGCCGGCCAGGCCTACCGGGGTGAGCGCAGCCTGGCTCACGCCAGCCGCGCGCAGATGGTCTTCCAGGATCCCTACGGTTCCCTGCACCCGCGCCACACGGTGCGCACGGCCCTGGCGGAGCCGCTTCATGTGCACGGGCTGGATCGCGTCGACGAGCGCATCGACGAGGTCCTGCAGCAGGTCGGCCTGCCGCTCGCCTTTCGATTCCGCTACCCCCACCAGATCTCGGGTGGCCAGCGCCAGCGCGTCGCCATTGCCCGCGCCCTCATCCTGAGGCCGCCGCTGCTGCTTCTGGACGAGCCGACCTCGGCCCTCGATGTGTCGGTGCAGGCCGAAGTCCTGAACCTGCTCGCCGACCTGCGGGTGCAGCACGGCCTGACCTATCTGCTGGTCAGCCACGACCTGGGCGTCGTCGCCCATCTGTGCGATCGCCTGGGCGTCATGCAGCAGGGCCGCATCGTCGAGACGCTGAGCCGCGAAACCCTCTGCGAGGGCGGGGCCGAGCATGCCTACACGCGGGCCCTGGTCATGGCCGCCGAGGGCTGACCCTGTTCGATGTTTTGGACCTGAACGTCGATATCGGCGCTAAGTGCAATCCTCGGTGACTGTTCGCAATTCGTTCGCCGGCGAGTTCCACACCGCGCCGCGGTCGCTCAGGCGCTCGCCTCCGTTCGAGTTGCGCGGTGTTTGACGGGCCCAGACCCGACTACACGCGCGTCCGCATCCCCACGTCCCTTGCGGTTGAGGAGGGTTCACCGTCCACTTCTCAGCTCCACTATCTCTTCTCGACGCGGTCAGCCATTCCGTTCGCTGGCGACCGTGAATCCTGGCGCCCCGCTTCCTTGATGGCGAAGTCCGCAGCTTCAACCCCTTGGTTCCTCTCTACGAGCTGCATCACGCGTTCCTTGTCGATGGTCCATTCCTTGCGCGGCGTGTCTGGCGGTTGGCTGAGGCGCATCTCCGCAAGAATGGCGCCACGGCTAACGCCACTTTCGAGCCGGCTTTGCCACAGCCTCGCCCATTGGGCAACGGGCTCGTCCGGCATGCTCTGCGCCAGTGAAACCAGCAATTGATGTGCCGCGTCCGCCTGTCCGGCAAAGGCATAGGCCAGCGCCGCGGCGCGGGCGAGCGCGTCGACTTCGCGTGTGGCCTGCCAAGCTGTTGTGACTCCCTCAAGCGCCGCGCCGCCCGGGTCATCGGTTGCGGCCACTTCAGCTCTGAAGGCAGCCAAGGCGGCTTCGGCCGATTGAGGGGACAAGACCCGGGCGCGTTGAAGCTCACTCAGTGCAGCGTGAAGATGGGAGCGCCTGGCGTCGCCCTCGCTCCGCTGGGCAAGGCGGAAGTTCGCCGCGCCAAGCAGGTACCGCGCCTCGAAGTTGGCGTCGTCAGCCTGCAGGACGGCTTTCAACTGAATCAACGCATCGTGCGGGTCCCCCCAATCGATCTGTGCCCGGCTCAAGGTGAGGCGGGCAAGATCGTCGGTCGGGAATTTGGCCGCCAGGAGGGCGACCTTTTTCAGCAGTGACTCCCCGACCTGCGGGCTCGGACACGACTTCAAAGCGGCATTGGCCAACACGAACTCACCCGCTGCCAGGGGCAGGCTGCGGATGCTCACCCGGGCGTCAGGCAGGGACGGGAGTGCCACCCGGACGGCTTGAAAGCCGCGCAGACCATATCGCCACATCGTTTTACCGATGTCGCTCGTCTTCACGTCGAAGGCGCGTTCGAATGCCGTCGACGCGGAATCCCCATGGCCGGCGATCATGAGGAATCGGTTCAGACGCTTTCGGTTGTCTTCCGACGAGAACATGAAATGAGTCAACAACCAGGATTTCGACTCGAATTCGAGGCGCACACCAGCGTCGCCTGCGTAGTTGCGGGCGTTGGCGATGTGGTGCTGCAGCACGTCGTCGTACTCCAGGCTGTACTGGTGACCGTCGTCGATGAATTTCAGGTACCTGGCAATGCTCTTTGGCACACGGCCAATCACCATTTGCTGTTCTGAAAAGCGCACCGCCGAGAAGTACTGCGCGAAGCCCTCGATGAACGTGGTGGGCGTGCGGATGTCGGTGTGTCGGTATAGGAAGTGCCGCGCGTACGCCTCGAAGGCATAGGACAGGCTTTCGTTCAGCGGGGCCTTCTCGAGCTGCGCATCACTGGTCCTGGATATTCGTTCCAGATCGGCCCCGAACCCCTGAACGCCAGACGGGCAACTGCTGTACAGGCCGATTGCATTGGCTGGCAGGCTGCCGTCGACTTCACGCAGCGCTGCGGCCTGGCTGTAGTACAGCGTGAGCTTCGGCCCCTCCTGCTGAATCTGACGAATGGGCAGCGTGTAGATGCGCAGCAGATGATCCAGCTTTTCCAGGTTCTTCAGCAACGCGATGACGTCCTCTTCCCTGGCGTCGGAATAGACGACGAGGTGCGGGCTTTCAGCTCGGAACCATTTGGAGACGTCACCCTTGCGGGCGGCCACCGTCACGCGTTCCAGAGTCTGCGGGGCGGCTTGCTGGGCGCTTGTTGAAGCGCACACCAAAAAGAGGGCGGCGGCGAGTGCGTTCGCCCAGGACCAGTTGCGCATGAAGTTCTTTCCAGATGGTGATTCGGGTGGCTGCCGGCACCGGCTACATCGGCTTGAAGCGCGGCTGGAAGCTCTGGCTCACGGGCAGCGTTGTACGCCCGTCCTTGAGCCGCACTTCCATGCCGCCGAGGCTGCGGTCGACACGCGCGACGTGAGTGAGGTTGATGACGACGGCGCGGTGGATCTGCCAGAACTGCTCCGGGTCGAGTTGCAGCAGCAACTCGCGCAAGGACAGGCGCAGCAGGTATTCGCCTTCCGCAGTGACGGCGCAGGTGTATTTGTTGTCGCTGCGGAAATGGCTCACATCAGCCACCATCACAAGGTGCAGGCGTTCGCCCTGGGAGGCCTGCAGCCAGCGCAGCGGTACGCCGGGCACGGCCGGCGCTGCGGTTGGCAAGGACGGCGGCGTCCACTGCTGCAACCAGCGCGCGAGTTCGGCCGGTGGCAATTGCAGTCGCTGCTGCAGGCGCTGCACCGTCTCGCGCAGGCGCTCGGTGGCCAGCGGCTTGAGCAGATAGTCCACCGCGCCCTGGTCAAAAGCGGTGACCGCATGCGCGTCGTAGGCGGTGACGAAGACGACGTGACACAGGCCCTTGATGCGCCGCGCCAGCTGCAGGCCGTCAAGCCCGGGCAGGCGGATGTCGACGAAGACGATGTCGGGCCGCAGTTCCAGCACCAGCGCCAGGCCTTGCTCACCGTCCTCGGCCTGGGCCAACACCTGCAACTGCGGCCACAGCTCGGCCAGCCCCTCGCGCAGGCGCTGGCGCGGCAGGGCTTCGTCTTCGATCAGCAGGGCAGTGGGGTGCTTCATCGGGTTTCGGAGCTTTCCCAGGCCAGTTCGATGCGCGCGCAGACGCCGCCTGCGGGGCGCTGTTGAACACTCAGGCGTGCGGCCTCGCCATACAGCCCGGCCAAACGATCGCGAACATTGGCCAGGCCCAGCCCTTGGCCCTGCGCGGGCAACGCCACGGCCGCTTGCAGCCCGACGCCGTCGTCGCGCACTTCAAGCACCAAGCGTTCGCCCTCGCGTCGCGCCTCCAGATCGATGCGTCCGCCCTGCGGCTTGGGCTCGATGCCGTGGCGTACCGCGTTTTCAACGAGCGTCAGCACCATCAGCGGCGGCAGCTTGTGGTCGTTGCAGTCTGGGTGCGCTTGAAGGCCGAAGTGCAGGCGTGCGCCCAACCGCGTGGCCATCACGGTGAGGTAGGCGCTTGCCAGCTCGAACTCGCGTTCCAGCGTGCTCATGGGTTGGCGCAGCGAGGGCAAGGCCAGGCGCAGGTAATCGTGCAGTTCGCCGAGAAAGCGCTCGGCCGTGGCCGGCTGGCTGCGGATGAGCTGCTGCAGGCTGGCCAGCGCATTGAACAGGAAGTGCGGCTCGACCTGGGCCTGCAGCGCCTTGAGTTCGGTCAGGCTGACCTGGCGCGACAGCTCGGCCATCGCCGCCGTGTGCTCGGCGTGCGCCAGGCGCAATGCCAGGGCCTGCTCCTCGCGCCAGCGCCACCAGCGGGTCGGCAGGTGCATCAGCAGCGCGAAGGCGAAGGCCGGTAGCCAAGGCTGCCATAGCGCGAGCGGGCTGCGCCATTGCGCCAGGCCGATGCCGGGTAGCAGCAGCGTCCCCGCCGCCGCGCCCAGGGCGGCGGCCAGCGGCACCGCCAGGGGCCACCAGCGCCAGTTGAGCGTGAACCACGCGGCGCTGTAGGCCAGCCAGAGCTGGGCGGCCAGAGGCAGCCAGCGCGCCTGGGGCCAGGCCCAGTGCAGCAGGGCCCAGGCCGCCCAGAACAGCAGGGCAGGGAGGAGGGCGCGGCGCAGCACCTCAGTCCAGCGCGGCATTCTTCAGCGGCGCCGGTGGCAACTTTGCCGTTTCTGCCAGCGCCTGCGCGTAGACGCGCCGCGCCCGCTCCAGGTCGATGCCGATGGGTGTCGTCGTCGGTGCCACTTCAGGGCCGACAACCTCGAAGCGCAGGCCACGCGCCCAGACCTGGCCTTCGCCCACCAGGCCCAGGCCCAGGCCGAGGTGCGTGGCGTCTGCGGGCACGTCCATCACGACGTTCACGTCATGCCAGCCGCCATCCGCCGGTACGCCGCCGCCCATGGGTAGCGGCTTCACTTCGTCGCTCGAGACATTCATGTCGCCGCTCAAATCGCCGAAGCCGTCGCGGAGGTAGAGGCCGGCCCAGCCGCGGACGGCTTCGGCCCTCAGCTCACCGCTGAAGCGAACCCGCTTGCCGGCATAGCCCAGCACCGCTTGATGAGCCGAGGCTGCGCTGATGGGCCCCGGCGTCTTCGGGTAGACCGAACGGATCGTCAGCGTCGGCGCGCCGCCTGCGGCTGGATCGATGCCTACTTCGTAGCCGTTCAGCGCCGCCGCAGCCGTCTTGGTGTCAGTGGGATGGGACATCTGGTGGGCAAACCAACCCTGGGGCATGCGGAGATTGGCGGCGTTGACGCTGAGCACGACGGCGGCCAGTGGCGCGAGCAGGAGGATGCGGAAGTTCATGTCGGTAGTCCTGGGTGACGTCGCTGGGCTTATTGCAGGGACAGGTTTTGGGGAGGCATAGGCGGCCGGTCTTGCGGCAATGCCCTCAACATCTGCTGCACCTTCTGGTGCAGCTCCCGTGCGGCGATGGCTGCCTCGACGCCAAAGCGCTGTGTGCTCAACGGCACGTCCCGGCCCACCACCTCCAGCCGCAGGCTTCTTGCCCAGACCTGGCCGCTGCCGGCCAGGGCCAGGCCGACGCTGACCGAACCGGGGCCATCGGCGGGGATGTCGGCCACCACGCTGACGTCGCACCAGTCCGGGCAACCGGCCGCGCCCAGCGGCGGCGTCTTGTCGAAGTCCGGGTCGACGTGGGCCATGTAGAGCAACTTGAAGCCCGTGGCCACGACCAGGCCGCCCCAGCCATCAAGGCCTGCGGCCTTGACCTGGCCGGTGAAGCGCACGCGCTGCCCGGCATAACCGACGACGAACTGGCCGATGCTGCCGATGTCGCTGCTGGATCCCTTGCCAATGGACTTGACTGTCAGCGCGCGCTGGCCGCTGGCTTCGGTCTCGGGGGCGACGCCGGCTTCATGCGTCATGCCGTCGGGCCACCGATAGCCGGCGCCCGATACCCAGCCGTCGGGCTGGCGCAGCGTTTCGGCGCCGCTGGCGCTCAAAGCCAGCGCCGCCAGTGGCACGGTAAGGAGGGCTCGATAGTCCATCTGTTTGTCCTTGGAGTTGAAGGGGCAGACGCAGTGTGGGCGGGTGCTGCGAAGCCCGCTCGGGCGATGCGATGAGCCAGCGTCGGCGCCGACGAGGCAGTTCCGGCAGCGACAAACGACTTCGGGAAGCGTCTCGGGCGTCAGGCCTTCGGCATCGCGCAGAGCCGGTCCAGGAAGTCCGCGTGCGTGGGCATGGATGACGCCGTGCGCGAGATCGCGCCGTGCACCGATTGGAGGTGGCGGCGGATCAGCTGCGGGTCCACCAGGTCGACGTACGGGTCGTACCGCTCGGGGTAGACGCCCAGGCCCAGCAGGATCGACGCCCACGACGGCTCGGCAAAGCCTTCCGGTTCGATCACGGCGACGCGGCCGGTCTTGCGGAACAGGTCGATCTGGTGGGCAAGATCGTCGGGAATGGGCATGTCGGCGCAGTAGCGCCAGAACTCGCTGTCGCGCCGCTCACCCAGCTTGTAGTGAAGGATGATGAAGTCGCGCACGGACTCGTAGCGATAGGCCATCTGCCGATTGAACTCGTCCGCCAGCGCCGGCTGGAACGACAGGTCCGGCAGCATGGCCGTCAGGCGGCTGACACCGTCCATGATGAGATGCAGGCTGGTGGATTCCAGCGGTTCCAGGAAGCCTGACGACAGGCCGATGGCCACCACGTTCTTGACCCAGCTCTGCTTGCGTCGCCCGGTGACGAAGCGCTGCTGCCGAGGCTCGTCGAGGGCCTTGCCGTCCAGGTGGTCCAGCAGCGTGCGCTGCGCCTCGTCGTCGCCCAGGTAACCGCTGCAATAGACCAGCCCGTTGCCCGTGCGGTGCTGCAGCGGGATGCGCCACTGCCAGCCGGCGGTGCGGGCCGTTGAGCGGGTGTAGGGCGTCATCGGGCCAGCGCGCTCGCACGGCACGGCCAGGGCGCGGTCACAGGGCAGCCAGCGGCTCCAGTCCTCGTAGGGCGACCTCATGGCGCCGCCGATCAGCAGGGCGCGAAAGCCGGAGCAGTCGATGAAGAGATCGCCTTCCACCCGGCGCCCGTCGTTCAGGCGCAGCGCCGTCACAAAACCGTCTTCGGAGCGCGTCTCGACCTGCGTGATGGTGCCTTCGATGCGCTTGGCGCCGTGCCGGAGGGCGTACTCGCGCAGGTAGGCACCGTACAGCGACGCATCGAAGTGGAAGGCGTAGTTGAAGGCATTGGAAGCAGCTGGCTCGCCCGGCGTCGGCGGCATGAAGCGCATCTGCCGGGCCATCACCGTCGCGGTCGACCATTCCTCGTAGGACGGCAATTTGTCGCCCATTGCCTGCAGACGCAGCCAGTAGGCCCACAGCGGCCGGTTGTGGATGGCCGGGCCGAAGCCGCCGAAGCCGTGGAAGAAGCGATTGCCGATGCGGCCCCAGTCCTGGAACTCGATGCCGAGCTTGAAGGTGGCGCGCGTGCGCCGGACGAAGTCGGCCTCGTCGATGCCCAGCATCTGGTTGTAGAACTGGACCGTCGGCAGCGTCGCTTCGCCGACACCCACGGTGCCGATG
Source organism: Roseateles sp. P1_C1_2 (assembly GCF_056406535.1). Taxonomy (NCBI): domain Bacteria; kingdom Pseudomonadati; phylum Pseudomonadota; class Betaproteobacteria; order Burkholderiales; family Sphaerotilaceae; genus Roseateles; species Roseateles sp. P1_C1_2. The sequence continues at coordinate 79,745 of NZ_JBFUAB010000024.1, read as the reverse complement.
TCCGCCGATTCCACCAGCGTCACCTCGCAGTGTTGGTCGGGTTGGTCGGGTTGGTCAGGCCGGCACAGCATCCGCGCCAGCGGTGCGGCGGTGATCCAGCCGGCGCTGCCGCCGCCCACGATGACGATCCTCTGCAGTGGACGATTTCGCACCAACAGTCTCCAAAAAAAATACAGATCTGGTCAGTCCAGGAGTTTGCCCTATGTCTCTTTGGTCTTACCAGTTGTACTCTAGTCGCACGGCATCGGAATGCATTCCTGACACACACGGCGCGGTTACCCGTGCGCTCGCCAGCCCTGAAACGCAGTGATCACAGACGTAACGGGGCGGTTTTCTCACCGACCAATAGTTGGTGCAACGGACGAACAAAAGCCGCTGTCAGTGAAGCAAGGCGAGCCCGATCACAAGGGCGCAGGGGCGTTGCAGATGAAGGTCTGCGCCCGGCTGCCTCAGTCAATTCAGAACAGGAGACAAAACGTGACGAAAAAGTTGATTCCGCAAGCTCGGAAGTTGACCGTTGTAGCAGCGTGCGCTTTTTTGGCCGCCTGCGGCGGCGGCGGAGGTGGCGGTGGCGGGGGTGCTGCCGAGGGCCGCTTTCAGGCCATCAGTTTCAAGTATCCGGGCGGCAACACGCTCTTGAATGGGCCGACCACGTTGTCGGCTACCGCGACTTCAGGGCTGCCGGTCAGCTTCCGCAGCGGCACGCCCGCCACCTGCACGGTCGCGGACAACCAAGTGACGCTGGTGGCCGCAGGCGAGTGCCAGGTCATCGCGAGCCAGCCCGGTGGTGCTGGCACGGACGGCACCAAATGGGCTGCTGCAGACGATACGAGCCAGCTGTTCAACGTGTTGAAGCATGCGCAACGCCCGGTGACGCCACTGGGCGTCGTTCTGCGGGCGGCTTCCGCAAGCGTCACGCTGTCAGGCAAGACTGACGCGGGTCTTCCGGCGACTTACAAGTCGACGACGCCCGAGATCTGTACCGTGAGCGGCACGACGCTGACCGTGATGAGCACGGGCACTTGTCAGCTTGGCGTGACGGCGCCGGCCGATGCCTCATATGCGGCCATGGCCGAGACGCCGGCCTTTATTGCAGTCAGTCCACTGCCGCCTTCGGTGGCCCAGTTGCAGGGTATGACTCAGACAGTCGCGCTGGCTTCGGTCGATGCCGGCGGCAATGCCCTGACGTATGCAAGCACCACCCCCGCAGTTTGCACGGTGGCGAGCACCGAGCTCCGCCTGAACGCCAAGGGAATCTGCGCGGTGACCCTGTCCAAAGCAGGAGGCGCTTCCGAGAACTTCCAGGTGATCGTTGATCCGCGTGTGTTCGCCGCCGGCTTTGATTCGGCGGCGAAGCGCACTTCGCAGTTTGGTGAACTCAACTACTCCGCGGGCTTCCCGCTCGCTTGGTGTGGTGGTGGGCCAAATCCGCCGAACTGCAACCTGACGGTGACGGGTTTTTCCGCGACCTTCGGCGTAGACATCAGCAAGGCGTCGAACCCCAACTGGGACGGCTCTACCAAGGACTGGTGGTCTTTCCTCACGGCCGAGATCGGCGCGCCAAGGAAGAAGACCGACTCCGGTTACGACTGGCTTCCTTTCGATGTGAAGACCGAGGACTCGCTGTACATGTTGTTGGCAATAAACCAGCCCGCACTCGACGTAGGAAGTTCTGACAACGAACGTGGTGTGTATGTGCGCATCAAGACCAATCACTTGGTGAAGAAGGGCAATGATGACTGCTATGTGACAGTCTCGGCGCACTTGCGTCCGACATCTGCAGCGCCTTCCGAGTACGTGATCCCGTTCAAGGACTTCGCGGTGACGGACAAGTGCGGCAGCCCTGATCTTCCGCAGACCGAAGGGTGGATGTACGACTGGGGTGTGTCGGCCGAATCGAAGGCAGCTGCGCTCGCCGAAATCCGGGCGTATGGCATTCGCGCGTTGCAGTTTGCGCCTGGCACGGTGAATCTCAAGCGGCCGACGCCGAACGCTGACGGCACTTTGCCCAGCCCGACGGACGCCGGCTACACGCTGAGCACCGACATCACCGTCTATGGCCTGATCACCGTGCAGTGAACACACCGTGGCTTCACTTCAAACAATTGAGAGAGACAAGTCGATGAGAAAGTTCAGAACGACCGCCATCCATCGCGGCATGGTCCACATGATGCTGCTCACCGTGGGCAGCGCAGCTTTGGCGCAGTCGACTGCTGAAAAGCCGCCGAACAACCTGGAAACCGTCGTCATCACCGGCCAGCGCGCGGCACTGCAGTCGGCCCAGAAGATCAAGCAGAACGCCGAGGAAATCGTCGACTCGGTCGTCGCGGAAGAGGCCGGCAAGTTGCCGGACAAGTCGATCACGGAAGTGCTGCAGCGCGTCGTCGGCGTCATCATCGACCGCAACAAGTCGCGTGGCGATCCGGAGCACTTCTCCGTCGAAGGCTCGGGCATCAGCGTGCGGGGCCTGAGCTGGGGCTCGTCGCTGCTGAATGGCCGTGAGTCGTTCTCCGCCGGCTGGCCGGGCCGCGAGCTGAGCTGGGGCGATGTCCCGCCCGAGTTGATGGCCGGGGTGGACGTCTACAAGAACCCCTCCAGCGAGATCATCGAAGGCGGCGTCAGCGGCACGGTGAACCTGCGCACGGCCTTGCCCTTTGACTACAAGGGAACCAAGGCCTACCTGTCGGTGGGCAACAACTACACGCAGCGCTCGGGCAAGAATTCGCCCAGCATGTCGGGGCTGTACACCACCCAATGGAATACGGACATCGGCCGCGTCGGCGTGCTGCTGGACCTGTCGTACAACCACTCCAGCTTCCAGAACGAGAGCATCCAGCTCGATGCCTACTACCCCCGCACAGACCTGATCGCTGGCAAGGTGGCGTGGGCGCCGAAATCGGCCTCGTTCCGCAACAACACCGGCGACAACGAACGCGCCGGCTTCTATGGCGCACTGCAGTGGAAGCAGGGCAGCATGGACTCATCGCTGACCTATTTCGTATCGGGTGCACGTGAGACGGGCAGCGAGCAGGGCTTCTACACCGGTGTGGAGAATGCCTACAAGTCGACGATCAGCGATGCGAAGTACGACGCCAACAACGTGCTGACCTCTGGCACCTACACCTATCTCACCGGCGCCGGAGCGAACACCTCCCCGCTCGGCGGGCTGGGCCTGCAAATCACGCGCGGCTGGAATCAGAGCAAGTCGCAGACACGTGAACTGGCGTGGAACTTCAAGTGGGCCGTCAACGACAAGTGGCTGCTGCAGAACGACGTCCAGTGGGTTCATGCGAAGAACGATTCGGTCGGCCGCAACCTGCAGCTGGGAACTTTCGCGCCGAGCATGCACATCGACGTGCCAGGAAAAAGCCCCGTGCGCATCGGGTTCGACCAGACCAGCACGGAGTACCTGGCCAATCCGGACAACTACTACTGGAATCTGGTCATGCCGGGCATGAGCAAGGCAGATGCCGACCTCTACGCCTGGAAGGCAGACGCACGTTACCGTTTTGACGACCCCATCCTGCGTGACATCCGTGTCGGCGTGAGAGCCACCTACCGTGTCGCGCGCCACTACGACGCGTCGGGCCAGACCTGGACGTCCATTGCCGAGCCCTGGGCCGTCAAGCCTAACGTGACGCCCGGCCAGATGCCCCCAGACGATGGCTCATGGCAGTCGCGCGGAAGCTTCGCCTACCTGAAGGACCCACGCTACCAAGGCGTGCCGGTCGAAACGTTCAACTTCGGCAACTTCTATGGCGGCAAGGCGGGCGCCCTGCCCAATATCGTCATGCCGACGATCGGCGCCGTGCGCGACTATCCGAACACGTACAAGACGCTGCTTACCGACTACCGCTACCAGCAATGCCTGGACGGCAAGAAGTTGTACCCATCCGTGACGTGCAATGAGGCGGATTTCAAGAACTACTTCCAGCAGCTGGTTTACGACAACGACCCGTCCAAAACTAGCACGCACAGCGAACAGACCGACGCGGTCTACGCCACGCTGCGCTTCGGTTTCGACGACCTGAAGTTCCCCATCGAAGGCAATGCGGGCGTGCGCGTCGTGCTGACCCGCGACGTCTCGCACGGCTACTCGGTTTTCGAGACGAAATACAGCCAGGACACGCCGCCCCATCTGCCGCGCTTCGACCTCACCGAACCTCTTGACGTGCAGAACCAATTCGTCAAGGTGCTGCCGTCGCTCAACCTGAAGATGAATTTCACCGACAGGTTGCAGGCCCGCCTGGCGATGGCCCAGAGCATGAACCGGCCTGGCTTCAACCAGCTGGGCGAGTACATCAAGCTGTGGCAGGACTACAACTTCGACAAACAGACGGTCACCTACCGTGGAGAGAACACCGGCAACGTCAAGCTCAAGCCCATCACGGCCAACAGCTATGACCTGGCGCTGGAGTGGTACCCGCGTGACGGCCAGTCCATCACGGCCACGGCGTTCCATAAAGACGTCAAGAACGTCATCATGAACTCCGCCTACTCCCGTACCTACAACAGTGAAGCTGGCAATCCGCAGATTTTCCCCATCACGGGTCCTGACAACGTGGGGAAGGCGAAGGTCAGCGGCCTCGAGGTTGCGGGCATGACCTACCTGGACAAGCTCCCGTTCCTGGAAGGCGTGCTGCCGGAATGGGCCAAGGGCATCGGCGTGTCGGCCAACTACACCTACATCGACGCCAAGCAAAGCCTGTACAAGCAGATCTACAACCCCTATTGCGATGCGGGCAGGGCGACGACGAATGGCACGCTGCACCTGTTCGGCTGCGACACCAACGGCCTGCCGTTCAGTGCTCTGCCGCTGCCCTACATGGCCAAGAACGCGTACAACTTCGTCCTGATGTACGACCGTGGTCCGCTGTCGGCGCGGCTGGCCTACAACTGGCACAGCCGCATCCTGCAGTCGGCGGACGCCAATGGCACGCGTGGCGAGGACGCGACGAGCGCCGACCCGGCGCGCCCGGGTGCCCAGGACGTGGGCTGGGGCCTGCCGACCTGGCAGGAGGCATTCGGCCAGTGGGACGCAGGCATGAACTACAGGTTCAGCGACACGCTCAGCATGTCGCTCAACGTGACCAACCTCAACAACGTCATCGTCCGCCAGACGCAGCAGCAGCACATCGGCACGATGGGACGCGCGTGGTTCTACCCTGGCCGCAGCTACTCGCTGAGCGCACGCTACGAGTTCTGACGCGCCCCTGACGCGGCGTCACCTGCATGCCGCCCGGACGGGCTGTCCGGGCGGCATGCCCACTTGTGTGGATCGACGCCGTGCGTGGCCAGAGACGGAAATGGTTGAACTCGGCGCAGCTCGTTCAATGCGCCCAAGAACTTGGCAGAGTCTCTATGCAGAAGGTTGATCGCATCGTCGTCGTGGGCGGTGGCAGCGCCGGCTGGATGGTGGCCACGGCGCTGGTCACCGGGCTGAAAGGCCGCGCCACCGTCGAGGTGGTCGAGTCCGAGGACATCGGCATCATCGGCGTCGGTGAAGCCACCTTCCCGTCCATCCGCAACTACAACCAGCTGATCGGCATTGACGAGCGCGATTTCCTGCGCGCCACCAACGGCACCTACAAGCTGGGCATCCGCTTCTGCGACTGGCTGGACGTTGGCAAGGACTACTTCCACACCTTCGGCCATTTCGGCAACCTGTTCGGTTCGCAGACGCTGTGGGCGCAGCACCGGCGCATGGGTCTGGCCGAGCCGCTGGGCGTGCAGTGCGTGCCCACGGTGATGGCGATGAAGGGCCGTTTCGTGCTGCCTAGCGAGCAGGCGCAGTTCAAGTACGCCTACCACTTCGACGCCGTCCAGTACGCCGCCTTCCTGCGCAATCTGGCCGTGCAGCGCGGTGCCCGCCACACGCTGGGACGCATCACCGACGTGTCACGCCGCGCCGACGGCGGCGTGGCCGCATTGCAACTGGAGGACGGCCGGAGCATCGAGGGCGACCTGTTCGTCGACTGCTCGGGCTTTCGTTCCCTGCTGTTGGGCCAGGCGCTGGAGGAGCCCTTCGTCGACTTCAGCCACTGGCTGCCCGTCGACGGCGCATGGGCCTGCCCCACCGAACGGGTCGGCGAGGAACTGGCCCCGTACACCCAGGCCACGGCGCTGGAAGGGGGTTGGGCGTGGCGTATCCCGCTGCAGAACCGCACTGGTCATGGCCACGTGTTCGCGAGCCGCTTCATCGACACCGACCGTGCGCGCGAACAACTGCTGGCGCGGCTCGACGGCAAGCCGCTTGGCGAGCCGCGGCTGCTGCGCTTCACGACCGGCCACCGCGAGCGCTTCTGGGTGCACAACGTCGTCGCCATCGGCCTGTCCTCCGGCTTCCTGGAGCCGCTGGAGTCCACCAGCATCTACCTGATCCAGGACGGCGTCAGCCGCCTCATGACCCTGCTGACGGCCGGCTGGCCGGTGGACGAGAGCGACCGGGCTTTGTTCAACGACGGTGCGGCACGTCGCTTCGCGCGCATCCGCGACTTCATCATCCTGCACTACTGCCTGACCCGCCGCCGCGACAGTGAGCTGTGGCGTCATGTGGCGACGATGGAGCTGCCCGAGACCCTGGCCTTCCGGATGGAGCTGTGGCGTCGCTACGGCGTGCTGCATGAGTACGACGAAGAGGGCTTCGACGCCACCAGCTGGCTGGCCATCCACGCCGGCATGGAGCACTGGCCGGAGCGCAACGATCCGGTCTTCGCGGAGATCCCGCCGGAGCGGGCGTTGGCGGCGCTGAATCAGCGTCGCAAAGCCATCGAAGCCTCGGTGGCGCGCATGCCGCAGCACCATCGCAAGCTGCTCGAGATGCTGGGCTGATGTCAGCCCGAACTGATCAACCTGAAAGGGGAAGCGCCATGTGGCAGGGGTCGAAATCGCCCGTAGTTTTTCCAGCGGATGGCCGTTTCGCCACTCGCATCGTTCCGAATCGAGGCTTCCCATGATTGCGCGCGTGCTTGCGCTCCTGGCGCTTGTCCAGGCCTGCGTCTGGTCGCAGCCGAGCCAGGCCGAGAACCCCGTTGTCCAGACCAGCTTCACCGCCGATCCGGCGCCGTTGGTGCACAAGGGGGTTGTCTACCTCTACACCGGGCAGGACGAGGACGAAGCCCGCGACTTCAAGATGCGCAACTGGCGGCTGTACACGTCGACTGACATGTCGAATTGGACCGACAAGGGCGTCGTGGCGTCGCTGGCGACCTTTCCCTGGGCGGTGCAGGACAACGACGCCTGGGCTTCCCAGGTGGTCGAGCGCGATGGCAAGTTCTACCTCTATGCGTCGGTGAGCGTACCGGGCTGGCCAAAGAGCGTGATTGCCGTCGCGGTGGCCGACAAGCCTGAGGGGCCGTTCAAGGATGCGCTGGGCAAGCCGCTGATCGACAAAGGCATCGGCTATTTCGATCCCACGGTCTTCGTCGACGACGACGGGCAGGCCTATATGTACTGGGGCAACCCGAACCTGTACTACGTGAAGCTGAACCCGGACATGATCTCCTACAGCGGCGAGATCCAGCAGGCCGAGGGCAAACCGCGCAACTACCAGGAAGGCCCCTGGTTCTACAAACGCCAGGACAAGTACTACATGGCCTACGCGTCAAGTTGCTGCCCCGAAGGCATCGGCTACGCCATGAGCGACAAGCCCATCGGCCCTTGGGTCTACAAGGGCGACATCATGGACCACAACACCAACTCGACCGGCAACCACCCGGGCATCGTCGACTACATGGGTGGGTCCTACCTGTTCGGGTTCAACTACCGGCTGAACTTTGCCGACACGCCCATCCATCGCGAACGCCGCTCCGTCACCGTGACCCGGTTCGACTACAACGCGGACGGCACCATCAACATGCTCCCGTGGTGGGACAACGTCGGCGTCGCCCCTCTCAAACCCTTGTCGCCCTATGAACGCGTGGAAGCCGAGACCATGGCCTGGACGTCGCGCCTGAAGCGGGATCGGGATCGCCAGTTCGACTGGGCACCTGGCATCAAGACGGCGCGCAATGACAAGGTCGGCATGGTCGTCACGCGCATCACCGATCTCAGCTATATCAAGGTCAACGGCGTCGACTTTGGCAGCAAGGGCGCGGCCCGTTTCGTCGCCAATCTGGCCAGTGAGACGGAAGGCGGCAAGATTGAATTGCGGCTCGACAGCGTCGATGGACCGCATCTCGGCACCCTGGCGGTGGCCCGCACCGGCGGCCGCGATCAGTGGCAACAGCAAAGCGTGCCGGTCTCGGGCGCCACGGGCCTGCACGACCTCTACCTCATCTTCAGGGGTCAAGGCGAGCCGACGATGTTTGAGTTCGATCACTGGCGCTTCGATCGCAAGTGAAGCCTGTGACCCTCAGCCGCCCCTGATCTCCTTTGTAACCGACTATCCCGGCGCGAAGCGATTACAGCTGTGACCGGTGGGCGCTTAGGTTTGCAGCCCAATCCAACGATTTCGTGAAGTTTTAGTATGCGCGACCTTTCCTTGCCGGTTATATGTCTGCTATTGATTGTCGGATCAAACAGTGTGCTCGCATCAGCGTCGGAGCAGCGCATTACGCTGCAAGGCGACGCGGGCGGGAAGCGTTTTGACGGCATTGGCATCGTCGATGGGGGCGGGGCCACCTCCGTCTTGTTGAAGGATTATCCGGAACCCCAGCGCAGCCAGATTCTTGATTTGATGTACAAGCCCAGGTTCGGTGCTTCCGTCAGCGCGCTGTATGTCGAAATTCCCGGCGACGGCAACTCTACGCAGGGCTCCATGCTCAGTCACATGCACAAGCGCGATGACTTGAACTATTCGCGCGGTTATATGTGGTGGGTGATGCAGGAGGCCAAGAAACGCAACCCGAAACTCTCGCTGGATGCCACTGCCTGGAGCGCGCCCGGATGGCTGGGCGGTCAGGGTACGCTGTTTGCAAAAAATGCCGGCAGCGACGAAAAGGGCGACCTCGATTTCTTTTCACAAGACACGGCCAACTACTATGTGAAGTGGCTTCAGGGCCTGCGTCAGGTGTATGGGCTGGAGTTGGACGCGATCGGCATTCGCAATGAAAAGGGCGTGAGCTATGACTTCAGCAAGGCGCTGCGCACAACGCTGACCGCGAACGGTTTCAAGTCGACCAAGATTCATGCCTTCGACAACTGGCCGGACGATTGGAAATTCAATTTTGTGAAGGACATGCTGACGGACAAGGACTTGCGCGACTCGATCGACATCATCGGCGCCCATATCAATCCGCCCGAATCATTCACGCCCGCATCGGTGCGCGAATTGGCTGGAAGCCTCAACAAGCCGATCTGGAATACCGAGCAGCACGTATACAAGGCTGGCTACGACGGCCTGATATCGATGGTGCAGGGTTTCAACGAGAATTTTGTCCGCAGCGGCGCCACCAAGGTCGTCAACTGGTATGGCATTGCCGGCTTGTACACCATGACCCCATATTCCGGAGAGAAAGAAGCGGCCATCCGGGCCAACTGGCCTTGGAGTGCGCATTACCAGCTAAACCCCGTGCTTTGGGGTTACGCCCATTACGGTCAGTTCAGCGAAATCGGTTGGAGCTACCTCAATGGTGCTAGTGGCGACCTGACGGCGGGCGGCACTTATGTCACCCTGAAATCGCCAACTGGCGACTACAGCGTCATCCTGGAAACCAAAGCTGCCAAAGCCCCGCAGCAGGTCCGTTTCGAAATTGGCGGCGGCCTGTCGTCGAACAAGCTGGCCGTCTGGCGCAGCAATGAGCAGGAGCATTTCGTACGCCAGGATGATCTCGAACCGGTCAAGGGTGTCGTGACGCTCACCCTCGATCCGCATACGGTCTATTCGCTGACGACCACTCGCGGGCAGCGCAAAGGTGGTTTCGACAAGATCCCGGAGGTCAAGGCTTTCCCCTTCCCCTATTACGAGACCTTCGAACAATACGCCGACCCGAAGCAATGGGGATATTTGCCGCGCTACTTCTCCGACATCAGCGGTGCCTTCGAGTTGACCGCTTGCCCGGGCGGGAAAGGACGTTGCCTGCGTCAGATGACGCCAGTGCCAACGATTTCGTGGGGTCCTGATTGGCAGCCATACACCATCGTTGGCGACGACGCCTGGCAGGACTACGAAGTCAGCGCCGACGTGTACCTGCAGCCTGGCGACGCGGCCGCCGTGATGGGGCGTGTGAACCACGTTGGCACGGGTTTCGGTGTCACGCCGAAGGGCTACTTCGCGCAACTGGACGACAGCGGGCAGTTGCGGTTGGTCGTCATTCGCGGCAAGGTTGACCCGAAGAAGCTGGAAGGCGACGCCGAGCAGCAGGCCTTGATCAAGGCGCAAAACGACAGCAGTGCTGGTGGCGAAAAAGTGCTCGCGACGGCTCGGTTAGCGGGCATCTCGCCAAATCGCTGGCACAAATTGGCGCTGCGTTTCAATGGTCCCACCATCACCGCCGTCATCGATGGCAAAGCGGTAGTGAGTGCGATCGACACGCTGTACGGGAAGGGAATGGCGGGTCTGATGGCAGGCGCATCGCAGAACCGGGTCAGCACGCCGTACTTCGACAATGTGCTGATCAACAGACTGGATGGCACGTTGCCGAAGCCAGCGACCGCCATCGCTGGACAGCGGTCGGTTTATCCAAGCTCCGCGCGGTGAAATTCTGGGATCAATCATCGGTCTGACCGAAGGTCGCCGTCATCCGCGCCACCGCGTCGATCATCTTCTCCGTGCCTTTTGAACTGCGCGGGCAGCGCTCTACTGGATCGCAAGCCCGGCGTTCTTGAGGCGGGGCGTTGGGCCGGCGTGGTGCCAGCGCGCCCTCTGAGCCGCTATGGCGCCTTCGGGGGCAGGGGTGGAACAGACCGCCGAACGCACACGGCATACCGCGTGCGGCGGGTCGTGTGGTCCGTCGGTGTCTTATCCATCTTGTGCTCCCCCTGGGATCGAATCCGATGTCGTTCGGCCTACTGTGGGGCCGAAGCAGCGGTCGGCGGGCGGCCGAGCAGCCGGCGCGGGATGTACTGGTAGTCCTTGCCGTCCGGCTTCTTCCAACCCAGCATCAGCGCGAGACCAAAGCCGGGCCCCTGAAAGTAGCGCACACGGAAGTGGCGCAGGCCTTTGGCCAGCTTCAGCGTGTCCATCAGCGGGCTCGCCGCATGGATGCCGTCGTTGTTGATCACCTCCACGCCATCCACGGTAAGGATGGCCCCGTCGTCAGACAGCAGCATGAGATCCATGGTGATGTCCTGCGGGATGTTGACGGTGAAGCGGATGTCCAGCCCGAACCATTCGTTGATGTCCAGGCCCGGGAAGCCGTCGCGGAAGTCACGCGGCGTGATGTCGAGCTGGGCCAGGCAAACGGTCTTGATGGGTTTGCGCCGGCGCATTTCGTTCACGGACGTGGTGCCTTCGCGCAGGCGGTAGACCTCGGCCACCATCGGCCGGTCCGGCGCGTCTCCACATTCGTCAAACAGTTTGGCCGGCGCCGCGCTGCTGGCCGCAGGAGCGGCCGCCGCAAGCGGCGCTGGAGGCGGCGGCACCGGCACAGGCGGCGGGGGCGGAGGGGGAGGCAGAGGCGGGGGCGGGGGGGGCACCAGGTCGACCTTGCGCACCTCGATCACTGGGAGCTCGGGTATGACCGGGGGCGCCAGATCGGGCATCTTGGGCTGCAGCGGCGGGGGCTCGGGAGGCTTCGATGCTGTCTTGGGCTGGATGATTTTCATACCCGTGATGGGCGGTTTTTTTGGCGGCGGCACCCGCGAGCGCCACGACAGCACCGCTATCAGCAGCAGCAGATGGAAGATCACCGCAATGGTCAGCGCGTAGCCGTTGAACCGGCGGCCCCATCGCGGCGGCTGTGCAGGTTCGGCGGTCGGCGGAGCGGGATCGTGAGAGGGCGAGGTCATAAGTTGTTTTGTGACGTTCGGCTGTTGTCCGGCAGCCTGTAAGACTTGTCGGCGCTCAGAAGATCTCGATCACCGTCGCAGCAGGCGCAAGGCCGTCGCTGACGGCGCGCAGCGTGGCGCGGCCGCCGTCCCCGGCCTTGCCGGTGGACTGCAGGATCACCTGGGCCTGGCCGTTGAACACGCTGCGCTGCCAGGGTGCGGCCGGTGTGGTGGTGCGCAGCGTGGCCCAGCGGCGGCCACCCTGCGCGCCGTCGAACAGCGCGCGCGTGCCACCGGCCGGTGTCGGGAAGACGGCGGTCAGCGTGGCCTCGGCGCCCGCAGTCGGGTCCAAATCGATGACCGCCATGCCAGCCTCCTGTCGCACCGAAACCGGGCGGCCGTCGAGATGGAACTGCACGCCCGGCGCGATCTCGCCCAGGAGCAGCACCTGGCGTTCGCCGGCGGGCGCCTTGCATGTGATGGTGGCCTGCACCACGTTCCAGGCACTGTCGGCGGGCTGCTGCTCCGGCGGAACCCAGGCGAAGGGGTCACGCCAGCCGGCGTCGCCGGTGCCACCTGTCCCGGCCATCAGCGCGGCCGCCTCCTCGGGCCGGGCGATGCTGCGGTGGCGCCAGCGCGTGGCGGCTGCGTAGCGATGCAGTTCGGTCGGTCGGTCGGCCTCGTGCGAGCCGGGGTCACCGTTGCCCATGCCGATGAGCCGCACCGGCCCGCTGGCCTCGAACGCGACGCGGTGGGCCGCGGTGGGAACGACGCGGCCCTCGCGGTCGACGACGTTCACGGTGACCACCGCGACATCGTCACCGCCGGCGCGCAGCCGCGCGCGGTCGACGGTCAGCCGCACCGCGGCGCCGTCGCCCGTGGTGGCCACGGTCTGCGTTGTGACGAGTTGGCCGGCTCGGTAGCCGCGCGCCACCAGGCTGCCCGGCGCGTAGGGCACGCTCCACTGCAGGTGGCCGTAGCGTTGCAGCGCCTTGCGGCCGAGCGAGCTGCCGTTCAGCAGCAGCTCGACCTCGTCGGTGTTGGCGTAGACGCGCACGTCGACGGGCTGGCCTTCGCGACCCGGCCAGTTCCAGTGCGGCAGCACGTGCACCATGGGCTCGGCAGTCCAGGCGGCCTTCAGGTACTGGCCGCTGTCCTTCAGCGCGCCGGTGGTGTCCATCATGCCGAACTGCGACGAGACGGCGGGCCAGCCGAAGGGCGTGGTCTCGCCGCGGTAGTCGAAGCCGGTCCAGAAGAACACGCCGGCCAGGAAGGGGCGGTCGGCGTTGAAGCGCCAGGCCTCCTCGATGCTCGAGGTCGAGTCGCCCCCCGAGCGCTTGTCGTAGGCGGCGATGTGCACGCGGGCCGGGTCGTCGGTGTAGATGCCGCGCGTCGCGTAGGTCAGGCCTTCCTCGGTGACGACCGATGCTCGGTCGGGGAAGCGCCGGTGCATCGCGTCGATGTCATGCTGGCCCTTGTAGTTGAAGCCGATGACCTGCGAGCCGACCGATGTGCCCTCGGCCTGGCCCGAGCTGGAGGCGGCCAGCGTTGCGGGCCGGGTCGGGTCCAGGCGGCGCACGATGGCCTGCATCTGCTGCGCCAGGCGCGTGCCGATCTCGGTGTTCTCGATGGCCCATTCCTCGTTGCCCACCGACCACAGAATCACCGACGGGTGGTTGCGGTCGCGCCGCACCATGCGCTCCAGCTCGTCACGGATCTGCGGCGCAGTGCCCATCATGCGGTGCTCGTCGATGACAAGGATGCCGAGCCGGTCGCAGGCATCCAGCAGCTCGGGCGTCGCCGGATGGTGTGCCGAGCGGATGGCGTTCACGCCCATGCCCTTGAGCATCTTCAGCCGCGCCTCGTGCATGGCGTCGGGCAGGGCGATGCCGATGCCGGCATGGTCCTGATGGTTGTTGACGCCGTGCAGCTTGACGTGGCGGCCGTTGAGGAAGAACCCCTCGTTGGCATCGAAGCGGATGGTGCGGATGCCGAAGGGCGTGTCGATACGGTCGACGACCTCGGCGCCGCGCTTGACGAGGGTCGTCAGCGTATAGCGCTGCGGCGTCTCCAGTGACCACAGCTGCGGCGCTTTGACGCTCAGTCGGGCTGTCACGTCCAGGCTGGCGTCGGCGGCCACGCGGCCAGTCGGCACGCTGGCGCGGGCGACGATGCGGCCGGCGGGGTCGCGCAACTCGTGTTGCAGGCTGAAGGACTCGGCCGCATTGCCGCCGTTGCGCACCGTGGTGTCGACGGCCACCTCAGCGTGGTCGCCGGCGACGGTGGCGCGCACGAAGCTGCCCTGGGGCGCCACGTGCAGCGGCGCCGTCTGCGTCAGCCAGACATGGCGGTAGATGCCCGCGCCTTCGTACCACCAGCCCTCCGGCGTGGTGGCGTCCACGCGCACCGCGACGACGTTGCGCCCGCCGAAGTTCAGGTAGTCGGTGATGTCGACGTTGAAGCTCGAGTACCCGCTGGCCTCGTGGTGCAGGTAGTGGCCGTTGACCCAGACAACGCTGTCGCGGAACACGCCATCGAACTCCAGCGCGATGCGCTGGCCGCGCGCCGACGCGGGAACAGCCAGCTCACGCCGGTACCAGCCGATGCTGTTCTCGGGGAAGCCCCGGCCGATGGCCTTGGAGCCGTGCGCCGGACTGCCGTGCGAGCTGAACGGCAGCTCCACGGCCCAGTCGTGTGGCAGGTCGACGCGGCGCCATGGCCGGTCCTCGAAGTCCGCCGCAGCGGGGCCGTCGCCAAAGCCGGCTTTGGCGAAGAAGAACGACCGCGTGCCGTGGTCGAAGTCCTTCGCCGGGTCTTGTGCGTGGCCCAGCGCGAAGCGCCAGCCCTCGTCGATGCGGGTGCGCTGGCGCGCGCCGTCGGCAGCGCTGGCGCTGCCCACGGCGAAGGCCAGTGCGAGGGCCCAGGACACCCAGGAAAAGAGGGAAGCTTGTCTCATGTTGATGTTTGACGTTGGGATCATGGTTTGCTCGGATTCGCTTCGGCGGCCCGGCGCGGCCAATGCAGCAGGACGCGCGCCTGGTTGCGCACGATGGTGAGTTCGACGCGCGGGCCTGCGGCCAGCAGCGACTGCAGGGTCGCGACATCGCTGATCGGTTGCTGGGCGGCGCTGACGATGACGTCGCGTGCCTGCAAGCCGGCGGCCGCGCCGACGCTGCCTGCCTCGACCGCCAGCACGATGAGGCCGGCCTTGTCGCCGAGGCCGGCGGCCGACTGCTCGCCCAGGGTCTCGACGGGCTTGAGGCTCAGGCCCTGCAGTTGCACGGCTTGCAGCGTTGCAACCTGGCTCAGCGCCCTGGGCATGGGGAATTCGGGCTGCTCCGCCAGCACCTTCAGCCGCGCCGGCCGCACGCCGAAGTCATCCATCGAGAAGTTGACGAAGCCGACGCGCGCGGCAAGTGCCGCGTTCGTGACCGTGTAGTCGCCACGTTCCGGCGCGGCGAAGCGCGGGTCGCCGGCGACCGAATCGGCGTCGGTGCCGCGGGCCTGGGCGGCTCGCAGGTCGGCCTCGGCGATGAAGAAGTTGCGGTTGACGCTGCGCCCCCAACGCTTGATCTCCACCGGCTGGTGCGCCCCCATGACGAGGTTGGACTCGAACACGTCACCGCCGTTGTCGAACCACACATGCGGGTGGAAGCTGCCGCCCACGAGGATGTTGTTGCGTACGACGCGCTGGAAGCCCTCGCGCAGCTTGAGCCCACCGGCCAGCATCAGGTTCTCTTCGATGACGTAGTTGGAGGCGCCGTCGTCCAGGTCCACATCCCAGCCGTGGTCGCAGCGCCAGCGGTTGCGACGCATGACGGTGGGCTCCATGGCATCCAGCAGCGCCAGCTCGGGGTAGGTAGCCGCCCGGCGGTCCATCTCGGCGCGGTCGGGGTGCCAGAAGCGATCGCGGCCCCAGCTGTTGAAGCTGCCGTGGTCGCCGGTCAGGCGCACGGTGTCGAACACGTCGTTGTGGGTGATGCGGTGGCCGCCCCAGGTGCCGTCGCCGATGTTGATGCCGGCCCGCGGCATGCGGTAGATGCTGTTGTGGTCGACCGTGATGCGCGCGGCCATCGCGATCTGCACGCCGGTGGCCTGGCGGTCGATCTGGCCGATGTCGTGGATGAGGTTGTCGCTCGCCTCGGAGTCCTTGGGATAGGCGTCCGACTTCGGGCCGGGCGTGCGGTCGATGGCTGCGACGTCCAGCTGCTCGTGGTACTCGAACAGCGGTGAACGCACGGCCTCCGCCCGGCCGACGAAGGCCACGGCCGTGCCGCCGATGTCGTGGATGTGGTTGCCCGAAACCGTCACGCGCTGTACGCGCCCACTGACGACGATGGCGTGGCCGCCGAGGTCGACGAACTCGGAGCCCTCAATGCGAACGTCGCCGGCGTTCTCGATGGTCACGGCACCGACGCGATGGAACTTCCAGTCCGAGCGCAGCAGCGGCTCGGTGGCCTTCAGGAAGGTGGGCTCCGTTTCCCGGAACACCAGGTTGAGAACCCGAACGTGCTGCACCTGAGCCTTGCTGCCCTCTATGCGGATCAGGGCTTCTTGCGCGCTGCCGCGAAAGCCTCGTGCCGGCGGCCGTTCGCCAGCCAGCGGCTTGAAGTAGAGCCAGCCTTCGCGGCGGTCGTGGAACCACTCGCCAGGCGCGTCCAGCTCTTCCAGCACGTTCTCGACGTAACGGTCCTTGTCGCTCGGCGTCATGACGCGGTTGTTGGCCAGCTGTTCGCCATAGAGGAGGCTGCCGTCGGGTTTCTTGCCGAGAATGGGGATCTGCAGCCCGCCCCAGCCATAACCATGCAGCGCATGCAGCACGGCGCCTTGCGGGTCATGCCAGCGCGCCACGCGCTCGGGCGACGTGGCATCGGCGGCGCCGCCAAAGCCCGGGTTGGCCGGGTCAACATTGGGGTAGCGGGCGCGCACCAGCGCGTGCTGCCCCAGCCACAGGCGCTGGAACGCTGCGCCAGCGAACCGGGCGCGCCAGAGGCCGTCCTTCCAGCGCTCCCAGCGCAGTGCCGGCAGCGACGTCGCGCCGCTCAGCACGGGCTGGGCACCCGGCGCCGCGGCGAGCACGAAAGGCTCGTCTGCCGTGCCCGACAGCGCCTCATCAATGACGATGGGCGCCGACAGCTGGTAGTTGCCAGCAGCCAGTTCGATGCGGCGGATGCGCTTGTCGGTCCGCGCCCGCTGCAGGGCGGACTCCAGCGACTTGGCGTCCTTCACGGTCAGCGCATCGGCCTGGGCGCCGCAGACCAGAACCGCCAGAGTGAGCAGCAGTGACTTCATCCGCATGACGGACCCGGCAGCGACTCGGTCATCCGCGTCGGGTGGCAGGCATTCACCGTCCCCCTCATGGCGCGGCCTTGATGCGCACCATGATCACGCCATGCGGCGCCACCTTGCCGCCGTAGCTGCCGCGCACGCCCTTCGTGACCTTCTTGCTCCACAGGTCCTTCACGTCGGCCTTCTGGTCGACGGGCAACTGGAGCTGTTCCCAAGCCACCTTCATGTCGGCCGGCGTCCTGCCGCGGTTGAACAGCACTGCGGCGTACTCGCCGCCTGCCAGCGGACGGACCCAGACCTCGAGGTCGCCTTGCTTCAGCGCGCGGCGGCCTTGCTGGCCCAGCGGATCCTGGTCGACGGCGATGACGTCCTTGTTGGTGAGGATGCGCAGCGTGTCGGCGTCCATCTTCGACAGGTCGTTGCCAGCGATCAGCGGCGCGGCCAGCATGGCCCACAGCGAGAAGTGCGACTCGTACTCGGTCGTCGTCATGCCGCCGTTGCCCACTTCCAGCATGTCAGGGTCGTTCCAGGCATTGGGCGCCGACTGGCCGCCGCGCGCGGCTTGCATGTCCAGGATGTTGGTCATGCCATTCCCCTTGTCCTTCGTGCTTTCCCAACCGTCGTAGATGTCATGGGTGGTGCGCCACAGGTGGCCCACCGTCGGGCCCCAGCGCTCGGGACGGTCGGTGCCCCATTCGCAGATGGAAAACACGAGGTCGCGGCCGGACTCGCGCAGGGCCTTGGCCATGACGGTGTAGGCCGCCTCGGCGTTGCGGGTGCCGGTGTTGCACCAGTCGTATTTCAGAAAGTCCACGCCCCATTTGGCGTACTGGCTCGCGTCCTGGAACTCACGGCCGGCGCTGCCCGGGCGGCCGGCGCAGGTCAGTGAGCCGGCGTCGGAGTAGAGGCCGAACTTCAGGCCCTTGGCGTGTACATAGTCGGCCAGTGCCTTGATGCCCGACGGGAAGCGCTCGGGGTCGGCCTGGATGTTGCCGTCGGCATCGCGGCTCTTCTGCCAGCAGTCGTCGATGACGATGTACTGGTAGCCGGCGTCCTTCATGCCGGACGCAGCCATGGCGTCGGCCTGCTGGCGGATCAATTGCTCGCTGACGTTGCAGTCGAACTTGTTCCACGAGTTCCAGCCCATCGGCGGGGTCGGCGCGACATTGGGCTTGGGAGCCTCCAGCTTCAACGTCCCGTCGGCGTGGGCGGGCGTGATGGCGATGAAGCAGAGCAGCGCGACGGTACGAGCGGCGCGTCGGATGAGGTGGTGCATGCAGAGATTCACTTGAAGGGGATGGGAAGAGCGCCGTTGAGCGGTGCGTCGAACGGACGTCGGGCTCAGCGCCCGTAGCGCCGCGCTGCCGACTCCAGCGGCCAGTCGTCGGTGCGCAGCGGCGGTAGGGGCAGGCCGTCGCCGCCGACCACATTGGCTTCGCTCGCGTTGTTGACCCAGGCATAGCGCGCAGCGACAGGCGACGGCACAGCGGCGCCGCGCAGCACGATGCGGTCGCCGTCGAAGCGGGCTTCGGCCGGCACCCAGCGCCGATCGGCGCCCGCCAGGTAGAAGCCGCGCAGCGGCTCGCCGGTGCGTGCCGTGCGCAAGCCGCCGGCGGTGGTGTCGAAGCGCAGCTCGAATTCGCCGCCTTTCGACTGATGGCCGATCAGGCGAGGGCCCGTGGCCGGGGCGGTGCGCAGGCCCAGCTCGTGCATCGCCAGCGCGGCCAGGCGTTGGCCCACGGTGCGCTTGTTGCGCGGGTGGATGTCGATCGCATCACCCACGTCGATCGCCGTGGCCATGCCGGTGTGGGGCAGGGCCAGGGCCGCGGCCTGGCTGGCGCGCAGTTCGGCCCAGCCGTTGCCGTCGGGCCGGTTCTCGGCCATGGGCCGCCACGAGGCCAGTTGCACGAAGAAGAAGGGCAGCTTGGCATCGCCAAATTGGTCGCGCCAGTCCTGGATGAGGCGCTTGAAGCCGTCGGCATAGGCCGCCGCGCGCCCGGAGTTTTCCTCGCCCTGATACCAGAGTACGCCGCGCACGGACAGGCCTTGCAGCGGTGCGACGAGGCCGTTGTGGCCCAGGGCCGGGGCGTTGTTCGCCACGGGGCCGCCAGCCACCACGAGCTTCTCGACGCGTGCCCGCCAGGGGCCGACGAGCGACACGGTGCCAGCCGCCGTGTCCAGACGCAGGTCGGCGGCGTCGCCATGGATGCCGCCGCCACCGCCGGTGTCGGTCACCCGCACGGCGATCCAGTTGGCGCCCGCGCGCAGCAGGCCGGCCGGCAGTGTGTAGTGGCGTGCCTGCTCCCAGCCGCACTGGCCGCCGACCTTCTGGCCGTTGACCCAGACCTCGTCGCAGTCGTCCACCTTGGCCAGGTGCAGCTCCGCCGCTCCCGCGGCCTGGGCGGCTTTCAGCTCGACACGCTTGCGCATCCAGACGACGCCGTCGACATCGGCCAGTCCTTGGCCTTCCCAGTTGCCGGGCGCCTGCAGCGTGGGCCAGTCGGCGTCGATGTCGGCAGCGGCAGACCAGCCCGAGGCGTCCGCACCCTCCACCGGCAGACCCTTCTGCCAGGCGGCGATGCGGGGCAGCATGCGCTGGCCCAGCGCCGCGGTGAAGGCAGCGTTGTCAGCCGGCAAGGCGCGCACCGCGGGGGCGAGGTCGGGATCACGCAGCGCCGCGTCGCGGCTCATCCAGGTCTCCAGCATGGAGCCGCCCCAGGCGGTGTTAATCAGGCCGATGGGCACGCCTTGCACGGCCTGCATCTGGCGCGCGAAGTGGTAGCCGATGGCGCTGAACTCGGCCACGCGACCGGGCTCCGCAACGACCCAGGGCGCGGGCGCGATGTCGGCTTCGGGTTGCACGCTGGCGCGCAGCGGCACGCGCAGGTGGCGCAGTTGTGCGTTCTGCGGCGAGGCCATTTCCTGCGGGCCGGTGTCGGTCTGCGCCAGCGGCCACTCCATGTTCGACTGGCCGCCGAGCAGCCAGACGTCACCGACCAGCACGTCGTTCAGTACGACGGTCTGGTCGCCCTTGACGACGAGGCGGTGCGGGCCGCCGGCCGGCAGCGGCGCGAGCTGCACCCGCCAGCGGCCATCGGCGCCGACGCGGGCCGTGCCGCTGCGGCCGCCAAGGTCGACGCTCAGCGTCTGGCCGGGCGTGGCCTGGCCCCAGAGGTTCAGCGGGCGGTCGCGCTGCAGCACCATGTGGTCGTTGAACACTTCGGCCAGGTGCACGTCGGCCTGGGCGGTGGCGGCCAGCAGGGCCAGCAGCAGAGCGGAGGTCTTCTTCTTCATCGGGTTCGTTCTCGTCTCTCGGGGGCCATCTTCAATTCCGGGGTTCCAGCATTTCCACGCCAAGCGCCTCCAGCTTCAGCGTCTTGTCCCAACGCTGGCCGCCCAGCACGCCCTGCATCGCGCCGCTGATCGGCACGTCCACCGGCGTCCAGTTGGTGTTGACGTAGAGCACGCGGCCGTCGACGGCGCGGGCGTACACGCCGTCCGGCGTCTTGGGGCCGGGCGCTATGCCCAGCTCGGTGTAGAGCTGGCGCAGCAGCGGCTTCATGATCGGCGCCTGCGCCGTGGTGGCGACGTAGACGGCCCGGCCTTTGCCGAAGCTGTTGACCGTGATCGCCGGGGGCTGGCCGTCGAAGTTGCTGAAGCGCGCCAGCACCTGGGCGGTAGAGGGCTCAAGCACCTCGAAGTGGTTGACCGTGCCCTTGATCTCCTCGTCGCCCAGCTTGACCGTGCCAACCCAGTCGTAGAACTCGTTGGTGCGCAGGCCGAAGACGTCGGTCAGGCCGGCGGGTTTGGGCGTGGCGTGCCATTGGTTGTTGTCGTCCACCTTGGCCGACTGCGCCGTCATGACGACCGTGCCGCCGTCGGCGACGAACTTGCGCACCGCTTCGGTGGCGGCCTTGTCCAGCAGGTACATGCCCGGCAGGATGATCAGCCGATAGCGGCTGAGGTCCTCGTACGTGAGCTTGATGACGGCCACGTCGATGTTGTCCTTCAGCAGCGGCTCGAAGGCGCCGTGCGCCTGTTTGATGTAGGGCGCCTTGATGTACTGGCGCACCGTGTTGCTCGGGCCGTTGGGGCTGGTGGCATGCACGTTGTCGAAGGAATAGGCGATGGCCACCTTGGGCTCGACCTTGCGCGGGAAGCCGAGCTTCTCCAGCTTGGTGTAGTCGCCGGCAATGCGGGCCCATTCGGCCAGCCGCCACGAGGGTCGGTCGTCATGGTCGATCAGGCCCCACAGCGCCTGCTCCTCGCCGCCGAGGTGGCTGTTGAAGGTCCAGGCGAGCGCGGCCTGTCCGCCCATCAGCAGCACGAAGTGCGCCCACATGCGCGACCAGCCCTTGCTGCCGTAGGAGCCGCCGCCCCCGGCCGTGAACTCGTTGAACCAGGTGGGCACCGTCATGCCGCCCTTGATCAGCGCCGCCTCCCAGCCGCCGTTGATGGCGTCGCCGGCATAGAAGCCCATCGCGCCGAAGGTGGTGTGATCGCGGTAGCTGCCCAGGTAGTCGAAGCCCTTGCGGCCGGACCAGTCCCAGTAGTTGGACAGCACCGGTTTGTCCGGCGTGTGCTTGCGTCGCACCGCCTCCCGGTCGGCCAGCGTGGCGAGGGTCATGTCGGACCAGAAGCGCCGCAGGTCGAGGTAGCGCTCAGCGGGCCCAGGGCCGTCGGCCAGGGGCAGGCGCACCTCGTCCCACTGGCCGACGCGGCGCGACCAACGCTGCGTGGCCCAGGCCTTGTTCAGCGTCTCGATGCTGCCGTAGCGCTTCTTCAGCCATTCGACGAAGCGCTTGCGGTCGGCCTCGGAGTAGGACATGAAGCCGTTGCCGATCTCGTTGTCATAGCCCACGGCGAGCACGGCGGGGTGCTTGGCATAGCGCTTGACCAGCGTGTCGGCCATGCGGGTGGCCAGGCGCCGGTAGTCCGGGTCGGCGGTGTTGTCCATGTAGCGCTCGGCCGGCGCCAGGCGCGTGCCGGCCTGGTTGACGATGTCCACACCGGGGTACTTGTGGTGCAGCCACATCGGTGCCGGCGCGCCGGGGATGTCGAGGATGACCTGGATGCGGGCGGCATGCACCTCGGCCATCACGGCGTCGAAGTGCTTGAAGTCGAACTTCCCCTCCTCGGGCTCGAAATAGTCCCAGGCCAGGTCGCCCATGCGCACGACCCTGAAGCCGGACTGCTTCATCAACGCGACGTCGGACTTCACCTGTTCCAGCGTGCGGTCCACGGGCTGGTAGTTGACCCCGGCGAACAGCCGGCCGGCGCCGGGCCAGTCTGGGCGACCTTGCGGGCTCTTGGCGTCCTGGGCCAGGGTGGGTTGAAGGGTGGCTAGCGCGAGGGCGCAGGCCAGCAGGGTCCTCTTCATGGTGATCGTGTCTCGTGTTCTTTGGAAAAGTGGAGCGCCAGGCCGCGGCCGTCGTACTGCACGGTGCGCGTCTGCTCGCCCTGGCCTGACGACGCCATCAGGCGAACGTTCAGCTCGCGGCGCGCGACCATGCCGGGGAAGCGACCCTGCCGGACGCCGACATGCAGCGTGCGGCGCGCGTCGTCCCAGCGCAGCGCGGTGGTGGCGCGCTCGCCGCGTTCGTAGCGGTAGGTCTCGCCGTCGTCGTCGTAGAGCGTGACGCTTGCGTTGGCGCCGGGGTAGATGCGGATCTCCCACGGCGCGTCGTGGTCCTGGCCGGTGTGCTCGACGACGGGGCCCAGCGGCACGACCGAGCCGGCGCGCACGAACAGCGGGAACTGGTCCAGCGTGTAGTCGCGCTCGACGCGGCCACCGCCGGTGTGCTGCTTGCCGGTCCAGAAGTCGAACCAGTCGCAACCCGCCGGCAACAGCGTGGCCTGGCTCTGGTCGATCTTGCGCTGGGCCTCGGCCGCCTCGCGCCGCTGGGCGGGCGTGCGCCAAGCCAGGCGCAGCACGCGGCCGCCGCCTGCCTGGAAGAAGTCCACGCGGACCTTCAGCACCTGGCCGTCGCGCAGCATCATGACCTGACCCTTGAAGCGGGCGGCGCCCATGGCCCAGTCGTCGACGGCCAGCTTGTCGTCCAGCCACATGCGGAAGCCATCGTCGCCCTCGACGCCCAGTTCGTACTCGCCGCTCTCCGGCACGGTGATCTCGCCTGTCCAGCGCACCGAGAAGTTGCTCAGGCCCTTCAGCCCCGGTGGGATGCTGCCCAGCGGCGGATCGGGCCAGTGGTGGGCCACGACGGTGTCGACAGTGCGGCTCGCCGGCTTTTCGAAGTTCATGCCGTCGAAGTACTCCAGCACCAGGCCGCGCTGGCCGTCGGGGGTGCGCAACTGCGTGGCTGGCACGGTCAGCGGCGGCGGGGCCTCGGGATGGAACATGGCCCGCGTGATCGGCTGCACCAGGAAGGCGGGGCCGAACATGTAGGTGTCGTCGACCTTGCGCAGCGCCGGCTGGTCGGGGAAGTCCATGGCCAGGCCGCGCATCATCGTGTAGCCGTCCTGCGTGCTGCGCCAGGCCAGGCCGTAGAGATAGGGCAGCAGGCGCATGCGCAGCTGTGCGGCGCTCAGCAGCGAGGCGTAGACCTGCGGGTCCAGCGTCTTGAACAGGTAGGGCTCGCGGTCGACGCTGGTGCCGTGGATGCGGTAGACCGGGTTGAAGATGCCGAACTGGTTCCAGCGCGCGTACATCTCGCGCCAGGACGGGTTGTGCTGGCCACCGCCGTAGTTGACGAAGAAGCCGCCGGTGTCCTGCGTCCAGTAGGGCTGGCCGGCCATCGCGACGTTGAGGCCGCCGGCGATCTGCGCACGGAACGTGGTCCAGGAGGCCGTCGTGTCGCCGGACCAGGACATGGCTGCATAGCGCTGCTGCCCGGCCCAGGCGGAGCGCGTCAGCGTCAGCACGCGCTTGCCGCCCAGGTCCTTCCCGGCGCGCTGGCCCTCGTAGACGCCGCGCGTCGTCACCAGCGTGTAGACGTTGAGGTAGCGCGTGGTGTCGCCCATCGCGGTCATGCCCAGCTTCTTGATGTCGGCCTCGACCTCGCGCGCGTCGTGGGCGGCGCCGCCCACCTCGACCTCGGTGCCGTCCATCCACAAGGCATCCACGCCGATGTCCAGCAGCCCCTTCTTGGCATGCTTGAAGTAGATGCGGCGACCCTCGGCGCTGAAGGCGTCGTAGATGCGTGCCTTCTTGGAGATCCAGTGCAGCGGCTCGAAGCGCAGCTTCTTGGCATCCAGCTCGCGGGCCAGGTCCGTGTCGTTGCCGACGCTCGGCCAGATGGAGGCCATCAGCTTGACGTTGAGCTTGCCGTGCAGCTCGCGCGCCATGCCGGCGGGGTCGGGGAAGCGCGCGGCGTCCCAGACCATGCCACTCCACTTGCCGTCCCAGACACCGTTCTTCTCGCCACCCCAGTACTGCCAGTCCTGCACGATGTAGTCGAGCGGGAAGTGGTCGGCGCGGAAGCGCTTGACGACGTCCAGCAGTTGCTGCTGGGTCTGGTAGCGCTCCTTGCTCATGAACAGCCCCAGGGCGGCCTTGGGGAACATCGGCGCGCATCCGGTCAGGTGGCGGTAGCCGCGGATGACGGCGTCCATGTCGGTGCCGGCCGTGAGGTAGTAGTCGGCGCCGGCCGGCGCGCTCTCGGCCGTGAAGCTCATGCCCTCGGGCCGGTCGCGGAACGTCATCTTGGAATAGACGTCCAGCAGCAGGCCCCAGCGCCGCGTGGACACCAGGAAGGGCACGACGATGCCGATGTTGGTCTGCACCATCAGCACGTCGCGGCCGCGGTAGTCCATGTAGGGCTCGTCGTACTGGCCCAGGCCGTAGAGGGACTCGTCGGGCGTCAGCG
Source organism: Roseateles sp. P1_C1_2 (assembly GCF_056406535.1). Classification (NCBI taxonomy): domain Bacteria; kingdom Pseudomonadati; phylum Pseudomonadota; class Betaproteobacteria; order Burkholderiales; family Sphaerotilaceae; genus Roseateles; species Roseateles sp. P1_C1_2. The sequence goes on along the minus strand of NZ_JBFUAB010000024.1, from coordinate 54,762 downwards.
TGAAGGTCTGCGTCAGTGTGTAGGTGGGGCTGCCGGCGATCTCGACTTGCTTGAGTTCGATGGGTGCCTGCTCGCGCTCGCGCGTCAGCAGCCGGCCGTCGGCGGCGAAGAAGGCCAGCGCCCCGCTGCGCTTGTCCACCGTGATGCGCAGACCTGCGCCGGTGAGCGCGAGCTGGTCGCCGGTCTCCTGCACGTCGAAAGCAACGGCTTGCGGCCGCGCCACGACGACGAGGCTGGGCTGGGTGGTGTGGGCCTGGCCGAGGTGGGCGGCGACGCGTACCAGGCCCGGGCCGTAGAAGAGCACGCTCTTGGTCAGCCCGCTAGAGCGGAACTGCAGGCCCTCGGCGACGCGCCGCCAGCCGAAGCCGTCAGGTGGCCCGTCCATGGGCAGGGCGCGCAGCTGCCCAGCGGCATCCAGCGCCGAAGGATGGGAGACGGCCTTGCCGGTGGGGGCCGCCTGCGCACCCGCCGCAGTGCAGACCATCAGGCCGAAGAGGTCTCGACGTTTCATGGCAACTCGCAGTCAGGTGTTCAAGCGCAACGCACGAGCCGCGCGCCATGGGGTGGGATGGTGAGCTGGCGGGTGCCTGCGGGCAGGTCCGCACGCGCCCAGCAGTCGCGGCTGGCGTCGGGAAGCCATGCCGGCAGTGGCACCTGCCATGGCGCTTCGCCGGTGTTCAGCCACGCCGCCCAGGTGCCTTGCGGGCCGGTGCAAACGAAGCGATGGCCCCGTGCCACCGAGTGCCACTCGCGTGCCCCGGGCACGCGCAGCAGCGCCAGCACCTCGGGGTTGGTCACCAGGCGCAGCGTCCAGTCGTCGAGCTTGCGCAGATCGTTGCCGAGGATGAGCGGGCTGCGCGCGCAGGTCCAGGCCGTGAGCATCATCAGTTGCTCGTCACGCGTGAAACCGGTTTCGCGCTCGCCGCGGCCTTGCTCGTCGTAGTTGCGCAGGCCGATCTTGCCGACGGGCAGCATGTCCGCATCGGGCCAGGCGCCCGCGCGGGCGTGCGGCGCCCACTTCACCAGGTTCACGAGGTTGTCGCGCAGCTGGGGCCAGGTGTCCCAGAAATCGTTGCACACGCGCCATTGGTTGGCATGCGCCTGCAGGTGCGCCGCATGCTCCAGCTGGGCCGGGCCGGGCGACAGGCTCAGCACCATGGGCCGGCCGGTGGCGTCGATGGCGCGGCGGATCAGCTCCACTTCCTTCGCCTGGTAGTTCGGGGCGGCGATGTCGTCCACCTTGACAAAGTCCACGCCCCATTCGGCCAACTGGGCAAACCAGGCGCGGTACCAGTCGAAGGCGCCGGGGTGCTCGGGCTTGACGCCGCACATGTCGGTGTTCCAGGCGCAGGTCGAGCCGGCGTTGGCCACCTCGTTGCAGCGGTACTTGCTGCCGGCGATGGGCAGCTCCAGCCCGACCGCCTGGCGCGGAATGCCACGCATGATGTGCACGCCGAAGCGCAGGCCCATGGCGTGCACCTGGGCGGCGAGCGGCGCGAAGCCACGGCCGCCGGCGGCGCTGGGGAAGCGATTGGGCGCGGGTTGCGGGCGGCCGTTGCCGTCCAGCACCAGCGGCGCGAAGTTCCGGTACCACCCCGACGTGGCGCCTGCCTCGTACCACTGGATGTCGACGGTGGCGGTGTCGTAGCCGAAGGGCAGGAAGCGCTCGGCCAGGATGCGTGCGTTGTCCAGGTACTCGGCTTCGGTGACGCTGGCGCCGAAGGCGTCCCAGCTGTTCCAACCCATGGGCGGCGCGGGCGCCCAGGCGTGGAAGGGCAGGCCGGGCTCTGGGGCGCCCACGGCGGAGGTGTTGGCGGCAGGCGCGGGGGCAGCAGCCGCCGACCCGCCGGCCACGGCAGCCAGACCGGCGCCTGCGACGGTGCGCACGAAGCTGCGGCGGCCGGGTTCATCGGGCACGGTGCCCGTCGACGTTGTCTTGTTCATGGGCGATTGAAGAAAGGAGATGAAGGAGACGGAGGTTCAGTTGCTGTACAGCAGGCCCCGGCCGGTGCCGCTGAAATAGATGCGGCCATAGACGTTCTGGTCGGCCGCCAGCGCGCCGATGCCGCCGAACTGGTGGGCGTCGTCGTTGAAGCGCGACCAGGTGGCGCCGCCGTCGTCGGAGCGGTAGACGCCCCAGACGCCACCCACCACGCCCACCACATAGACCGCCGCCGAGTACGTGGCGCCAGGCTTGGCCTTGCCCAGGGCCACCGCCGAGGCGCCCTGCACGTCGGCCCATGGGTTGCCGACAAAGATCGACGCGAAGTTGCTGAGCTTGGCCCAGGTCGCGCCCGAATCGGTCGAGTGGTAGACGGCGTTGCCGTCGGCCAGCCAGAGGTCGCCCTCGGCATTGGGGTTGACCGCCAGCGAGGTGTTCCCGAAATAGTTGGGCGCCAGCCCCGCGGCCACCGAGCCGGGGCTCAGCGTGAACGTGTGGCCGCCATCCGTCGAGACGTAGACCTTGCCCGGCGTGCCCCACCAGTGACCACCGGAATCGTAGGCATAGACCTTGTTCGGGTTCTTGCGATCTGCGGCCAGGCGGTAGGCGCGGGGGTAGATGCTGTTGATCGCCGGCAGATTGGTCGGCACCCAGGTGGCGCCGTTGTCCGTGGTGTAGGACGGCACCGAATAGCCGGGCGCCCAGACCGCCTTGTTGCGCGCCGTGACGGCGATGCTCGCTTCTCCACCCTTGTTGTCCGCGACGCCCGTCGGGTAGGTGGCGAACTTCGCCCAGGTCTTGCCGCCGTCGCCGGACGAGTAGCCGAAGCCGGTGCTGGTACCGAGGACAACGCCGATGGAGGCGATGTATTGCGGGTCGGCCCACGCCATGTCGGCGGCGAAGCCGTTGCTCCAGCTGGTACCCGGCGTCAAGGTCGGCTTCGTCGCCAGATTGGTGTGCACCCAGGGGCCGACGTCGCCCGAACTGTTGATCAAGGTGTACGTGGCGCCGGCCGGCGGCGTGGCCAGGCCGAGAACGGCAGTCTCCTCCAGACCGTCGATCGCCTCGTTCCAGCTCGGCGTGGCCGAGGAAGCGTTGCGCGTTTCCCAGATGCCGCCGCCATGGACGTGCAGCACGCGGTCGGGGTTGGACGGATCGATCTCGACGTCGTCGGGCCAGCCCCAGAAGGAACCGTCGGCCGGCGTGCGCGGCATGGTGGCCGCGATCTCGCGCCAGGTCTTGCCGGCGTCGCTTGACCACTGAATGGCCTGCTGACCGCTGTAGTTGCCCCAGGTGTTGGTCACACCCAGCGCAATGCGGGTGGTCGAGCCGGTGCCGGAGACGGACAGTCCGCCGAGGCCAAGGCCCGTTCCGGTCCCGCCGCTGTTCGGGTCTTTCAGCAGGGTCCAGTTGTTGCCGTCGAACTTGTAGAGCCGCGCGGGGCCGCCGGCGCCTGGCCCGGAGTCCTGGGTGAACACGACATAGAACATGCCATCCGCAGCGCGCACCATGTGCGGGATGTGATAGCCGGAGACCGGCGTCGAGATCGCGGTCCACGACGTGCCGCCATTGGTCGACTTGTACAGGTTCGAGCTCAGGCCCGCTGCCTTGACGTAGTCCGGGGCGATGGGCGCGTAGATCGTCTGCGTGGCCGAGCCGCTGCCCTTGCTGCCGGTGTCGTAGACGAGCGTCTCGACGCCCATCGCCGTGCCGCCGTTGGCGTTGAGCTGGTCCGCGGTCATCTTGAGGGTCGACAGCGACGTGACCTGCGCCCAGGTGAGGCCCGAGTCGATGCTCTTCCACAGGCCGGCCGTGCGCGAGCCGTAGAACAGCGTCGACGGTTTGTTGGGGTCGACCATCAGGCGTTCGCCGATGGCCCGGCCGGGGTTGTTGCCGCCCAGCGGGAAGGGCAGGGCGACGTAGGTCCAGTGGTCACCGCGGTCGCTGGAGATGTACAGGCGGCCATTGCCTTCGGACACGTACATGCCGGCGGCCATGTAGACGAGCTGGTCGTTGTTCGGATCGACGGCCATGCTTTCGACGCCGTGGTACCGGGCTTCGGCTGCACCGAAGCCCGGGCCATCAGTGATGGGCACCCAGGACGCAGCGGCCTGGTTCCAGCGGTAGGCGCCGCCGATGTCGGTGCGCGCGTACAGCAGGTTGGCGGTGGTCGGATGGAAGACGAGGCCGGTGACATAGCCGCCACCGCCCCACTTCACGCTCGCCCAGGTGGTGCCGTCGGCCGGAGCAGGAGCGGGAGCCGGAGCCGGAGCCGGAGCCGGAGCCGGAGCCGGAGCCGGAGCCGGGGCCGGGGCCGGGGCAGGGGCAGGGGCAGGGGCAGGGGCAGGGGCAGGGGCAGGGGCAGGGGCAGGGGCAGGGGCAGGTGTGGGCGCGGGTGCTGGCGCGTCGCCACCACCGCCGCCACAACCCGCCATCAGGGTCGCGGTGACGATGGAGAAAACGGAGAGTTGTTTGCTGTACTTCATGGCGAAAAAGGCGTGTGGTTCGTTGACGGGGATGGCGCGGTGGCGCTGATCACGAGGCAGGGCAGGCGTTCATTTCTTGCACAACACGCTGATGGCGTTGGGGGCGGTGGCGGTGACCAGGCCCAGCCGATAAGGCAGCTCGATGTATTCATACGTCTTGCCTTTTTCCAGATCCAGGCCCTGGAAGAGGAACCTCAGCGGCAGGCAGGGGTCGATGCTCAGCGTCTGGTCGATGCCGTCGCGGATCATTTCGCCGTGGGACACGCCTTCGGACCAGATCCGGCCGTCGAACTTGACGTTGTCGGTGCCAGCGAACAGGTTCATCGGGGCGCCGGGAACGGGTTGCCAGGTGCCGTCCAGGCGGTCGGCGGTCCAGGCCCGGAAATACCTGCCCTTGGGCCCCATCGCCTCGATCAGTGTCAAGTACTGGTCGGTGCCGGTGATCTTGTAGGTGTTGCTCGCCTCGAACATGTCCTCGAGCTTTTCCTTCATGACGACGACGGGGTCGGCGAAGCCCTGAGGGAAGCGCTCGATCGTCGTCTCACCGCGGTAGAAGCTGCCGTTGTCGCCCGTGAAGAAGAGATGGCACTTCCTGTCGTCGCAGATGTTCCAGAAGTCCAGCCAGGTCGCATTGCCCTTGGCGTCCTTCACGCTCGCCGGCACGTTTGCATAGAAGGGCTTGGGCGCCGTCCACGACAGGGGGTCGGCGATGTTGCTGCTCGTGGAATACAGCGGGTCGCCGCCCTGGTAGATCAGGTACCAGAGCTTGTGCGGCGCGAAGTAGAAGACCTGGGGTGCTGCGCGATAGCCCGGCCCCATGGGCGACTTGTCCAGCATGAACTGAGGGGCATTGGGAGCCTCCTGCCAGTTCGCAAAGCTCGTGTAGGCCAAGCCCCAGCCGTTCTTCCCGGCCGTGGTCATGAAGACGTGATAGCGGCCGTCGTGATAGACGATGGTCGGGTCTTTGACGCCCAAGATGTCCGTCCGGTCAGCCGGCGGCTTGATCAAGGGCTCGCTGGATTTCCATTCAAAAGCGACGGCCGGTGCCGGTGCCGGTGCTGGTGCTGGTGCGGGTGCGGGTGCGGGTGCGGGTGCCAGGGCCGGCGTCGCGCCACCACCGCCACAGCCAGCCACCACGGTCGCGGTGACGATGGAGAGAACGGCGAGTCGTTTGCTGAACTTCACGGGCGAAGACCGGAGCTGGTTCGTCGATGTCATGGCGCTGCGACGCTGGTCACTTGGCAGGCAATGGCTCCAGCACCACGGCGGCGCCGCCAGCCGCGGCCAGCGACAGGCTCAGCACGTCCTTGCGGGTCACCTTGCGCTCCGTGCGGCGCACCTCGCGCACGACCTCGCCGTCCTGCCAGATCGTGGCGCGCCAGTTGCCGGCCGGCAGGAAGCCGAGCGAGACCTTTTGCGTGCGGGCCTGGTCGCCCGTCATCGCGCCGATGTACCAGGTCTTGCCCTGGCGGCGCGCCAGCACGATGTCCTGTCCCGGCTCGCCGGAGAGGAAACGGGTCTCGTCCCAGGCGGTCGGCACGCGCTTGATGAAGTCGAAGCCCGGCTCGCCGCGGTAGTTCGTGGGGTCGTCCGACACCATCTGCAGCGGGCTGTCGTAGACGACGTACATCGCCAGCGCCTGGCCGCGCGTGTTCTGCACCAGCGGCATCTCGGCGCGCACCTCGAAGGTGGCCGGTGTCGCGTTGCGGAAGCCCCCGGGCGTGTAGTCCATCGGGCCGACCAGCATGCGCGTGTACGGCAGGGTCACGTTGTGGCTGGGGGTGGTGCGCGTGGTCATCTTGCTCCACTCGGCGCCGAGCACGCCTTCCTGCGTGATGTAGTTGGGAAAGGTGCGCTGCAGGCCGGCGGGCACGTAGGCGCCATGCAGGTCCAGCAGCAGCTTGCGCTTGGCGGTGGCGGCGGCGATGCGCTCGTAGAAGTCCACCACCTGCTGGTCGTCGCGGTTCATGAAGTCGACCTTGACGCCCTTGATGCCCCAGCGGACATAGGTGTCCAGCACTTCGTCCATGCGTGCGTCCACATGCACCCAGTGGGCCCACAGCAGCAGGCCGACGCCCTTGGCTGCGGCGTAGCGCGCGAGTTCGGGCATGTCGATGCCCTTGGCCGGTCGCGTGATGTCGGTCTCCGGGCTGGCATCGCAGCAGCCGCTCGGGCCCGAGGCCCAGTTGGCGTCGATGAGGTAGTAGGGGAAGCCGGACTCGGCGGCGAAGTCGATGAAGCGCTTGTAGGCGCCCATGTCGGGCTTCATGCCGACCAGCGGGCCGGACCACCAGTCCCATGCCGCCTTGCCGGGCTTGACCCAGCTGAAGTCGCCTTGCGGTGGCGGGTTGAGGTTGCCGACGAGGTGGGACTCGATCAGCTTGCCGGCCTGGTCGGCCATCATGACGGCGCGCCAGGCGGTCGTCAGGCCAGCGGTCGAGACGAAGGCGGGGCCGGCGCGTCCCGGCACGCCGGACAGGTGCAGGCGCAGTGCGTTGCCCTCCTGCCGCAGTGACGCGCCGGTGTAGCCCTGCAGATTGGCCTGCGTGATGGCGTAGTGCGTGCGGCCCGACGGCGTGGCGCAGACCACCGGCACGTCGTAGGCGACGCCGGGCTTCAGCTGCGAGACCTTCAGGCGCTCGAACGCCTGCTCGTGCGAACCGTCGGCCGGCGTGACCAGGCACGACGGGTCGCCGGCCGGCACGAAGGCCGTGCGTTCGCCGCGCAGGCTGACCGGCGCCGTGCCGTCCAGCCGGTAGCGGAAGGCGACGCCGTCGTCGTAGGCGCGGGCATCGATGAAGAGACGGCGGCCGCCGCCGGCCTCGCGGAAGGCGAGCGTCGCACCGCGGTAGTGGTCGCGCGCCGTGGCCGCCTTCGTGGCGACGAGAGGAATGACGCGGTCCTCGGCGACGTCCTGGCGCGACTCCAGCGTCAACGCGCCAAGGGCCTGGCCTTCCAGCTCCAGCCCAAGGGGCGAGGGAGCGATGACGGCATCGCCGCTGCGGTTGATGCTGAACGTGGCGCCGTCGTCGGCAATGCGCAGCGCGACGCGGCCGTTGGGCGAGGTGATGACGGCGTCGACCGCGTGGGCGCCCGATGCGGCCAGGGCCAGCGTGGCGATGGCGAGATGAGTGATGGTCTTCATGGAGATGTGTGGGCGGTGTGGGTCTTGGAGAGCGTTCAGCCCAGGCGTATTTCCACGGCGCGGCCGGTGTAGACCACCTCGCGCAGCGGTGTGGATTGCAGCGTCGGCCCGCCGTTGCCGATGCGGTGGATGCGCAGGCGCTTCGTCGTGCGCATGCCCGCGAAGCGCCCGATGCGCGCCGCCAGGCGCAGCACGCCGCGGCGGTCGTCCCAGGTCATGCGGATCACGCTGAACCCGCCCTTCTCATAGGCATAGTCCAGGCCGCTGTCTTCGTACAGCTCGAAGACACCGTCGGCACCGGGCACGACGTAGAGGTCGAGCACGTCACCGGTGGCCTCGGCGGTGGACTGCAGTACCGGCCCGAGCGGCAGGATGCTGCCCGCGCGCAGGTGCAAAGGCATGCGCTCCAGCGGCGACGCCACGTCATGCGTGCGGCCACCGGCGCGCCGTTCTCCTGTCCAGAAATCGACCCAGCCGCCGGCGGACTGCGGCAGGTACACCTGCCAGGTCGACACCTCGGGCGCCAGGACGGGCGCCACATGCAGGGCGCGGCCGAACATATAGCTGTGCGCCTGGTCCAGGGCCTGGGGGTCCTGCGGGAAATCGAACACGAGCGGCCGCATGATCGGCGCGCCTTTCGCATGGACCTCGTGGGCCAGGCTGTAGAGGTAGGGCAGCAGCTGATAGCGCAGCTCCAGATACTGGCGCGCCACCGTCTCCACCGTGTCGCCATAGCGCCAGAACTCGGTGTTGGTCATGTAGCCGTGCACGCGCTGCAGCGGTAGGAAGGTCGCGTACTGGAACCAGCGGAGCAGGCGCTCGTGGTAGGCCTTGTCGGTGTACTGGCCGTCGCCCGGGCGGAAGAAGCCGCCGGCGTCGACCGTCCAGTAGGCATAGCCGGCGGCGGCCATGTTGAGGCCCGCGGGGATCTGCCGCTTGAGCGTGTCCCAGTCGTTGCCGATGTCGCCCGACCAGGTGGCTGCCGCATGGCGTTGCTGCCCGGGGAAGGCCGAGCGCGTCATGATCATCACGCGCCGGTCAGGCGCCGCCTCGCGCTGGCCTTCATAGACGGTGCGCGTGACGTACCACGGGTAGGCCAGGCGCACGCGCTCACCGCGGCCTGCGGCCGTGCGCCGGCCCACCAGGTCGTCGTTCTCGGGTTCCGTCGCGTCCTGCCACCAGGCGTCGATGCCGAGCTTGAGCAGGCGTTCGCGCTGGTTGTTCCAGTAGAAGGCGGCGGCCTTGGGGTCGAAGAAGTCGACCCAGTCGGTCTGGTCGATGTAATGGCCGGCGGCTGCGGTGGTGCGGCCGAGTTCGGTGTCGCGCCCGATCTTGGCCCACACCGACAGCATGAGCCGCCCGTTCAGGCCGTGCACCTCGCGCACCAGCGCGGCGGGATCGGGGTAGTGGGCCTCGTCGAAACGCATCGCGTTCCAGCCGTGGCGGCCCCAGTACTGCCAGTCCTGCACCATCACGTCGACGGGCAGCTTGCGGCGGCGGAACTCGCGCAGCGTGTCGACGATCTCTTCCGACGAATGGAAGCGTTCGCGGCAGTGGATGTAGCCATAGGCCCAGCGCGGCATCATCGGCGTGGCGCCGGAGATCTCGCGGTAGCCCTCGAACACCTCGTCCGCGCTGGGGCCGGCGATGACGATGTAATCGATGGCATCGGCCACCGGTGAGCGCCACGTTGTGGTCGCGCGCACGGCGCCGAAGCGCAGAGCGGGAGAGTCGTCCTTGTCGGCGTTGACGCGCACCTGATGCTCGCCTGCCGGCAGCTCGACGACAAAGCCGACCGTCGGTGGCAGCCAGTGGTTCGCGATCTCGACGCAGGACTTGCCGTCGATCTCGACGGAATGGCGCGAACCCATCGCGCGGCCGACATCGAGGAGGAAGGCGAAACGGCCGGCCACGCCCGTTCGGAACGTGCCTTCAAAGCGCGTCAGGTTTCGCACGACCTGCGCGTTGCCCGTGGTCGTCGTCACATCGACGACTTCGGCCTTGTTCTCGACGTTGACACGACTCAGCGCCACCCACTGCTCGGGCGTGTTCAGCTCGGCCATGCCGTTGTTGTGCCAGAGCAGGCCGTAGCCGCGGCTGGACAGCATGAACGGCAGGCTGATCTGCGTGTTCACCTGCGTCAGGCGGCGCGGGTGGCCGCGCAGGTCCATGGCCCCGTCCTGGAAGCAGCCGGTGCCATAGAGCCGCTCTCCCTCAGGTGACTCGAACACCTGCTCGGCGATGAACACGGCCTCGTCGCCCAGCCGCGACGGCGTCAGCCGCCGGCTGCCCGGCGCTTCAGCGAGCAGCAAGGCGCCGTTGCGGTCGAAGAAGCGCAGCGCCCCGGTGCCGTTGTCCACCTCGCAGCGGATGGCCGGCAGTTCCAGGCGGATAGCGTCCGCGCCCGGCGTCTGCTTCATGAGAGGCTTGGCGCGGCCGGGCAGCAGCGCGAGGCTTGGTGGCGGCGCCTGCGTTATGGCCGGCGTTGTGGCCTGCGGAGGAAGGAAGCGCACGCGCAGCGCCCGGTCGCAGAGCCCGCTGATCCGCAGCGTGCCCTGGGGTGTCGTCAGCACCCATTCCGCGGCTAGCGATGGCTGGGTGCGGCGGGTCGCGACGCCCTCAGACGCCAGGTTGCCGGCGGCGTTCGCCACGCTGAAGGAGGAAGCCATCGCGGCCGTTGCCGCCGCAGCGCCCAGTGGAGTGGCGGCTGCGGCGAGTGCCACCTGCAATGCCTCGCGCCGCGAGAGCGTGGGTTTGGTGTCTTTCATGCAGTCAGACCGTTGCCGCGGATCTTCACCACCACGGCCGGCGAGCCGGCCAGGCCCTCGGGCAGCTTGACCTCCAGTCCCTTGCGGGTGCGCTTGAAGGGCAGGCTGTCGCCGGAGCCCACGGCCTCGATGCGGTCGATGGCGCCTGGCGCCACGTTCGAGTCCTGGGCCAGCGTCTGGATGCGCAGCACGCCGTCCTTGGGCCAGCCCAACGCGATGGCGTAGAGGGCGCCGCCCTTGGTCGTGAAGCGGATGTCTTCGGCCGTCAGCGGCTTGGAGTTGCCCTCGCTGAACATGCCACTGCCCACCTTCGTCGGGCCTTCGCCGAAGGTGCGCCAGGGGCGCGTGCCGTAGATGGCCTCGCCGTTGCGCGCCATCCAGGTGGCGATCTCTTCCAGGATCTTGCGCTCGTCGGCATCGATGGTGCCGTCGCCGCGCAGCGGCACCGACAGCAGCAGGTTGCCGTTCTTGGAGACGATGTCGCACAGCCGATGGATGACCGTGCTGGCGGGCTTGTACTGGTGGTTGTCGAAGAGGGAGCGGGCGTAGTGCCAGTCGCCCAGGCAGGTGTCGGTCTGCCAGGGCAGCGGCTCGATGCCATCGCGAAAGCCGCGCTCCACGTCCTCCACGACGCCGGCGCGCCACTCGGCGGGCATCACCTTGGCGTTGAGTACCGCTTCCAGCTTGCCGCCGTTCCAGGCCATGCTGGCGTTGTAGTAGTGCGCCGCGATGTCCAGCCCCGCCTGGCCCAGCGGCAGGCCGTGGTTGTCCATGTAGATGAGGTCGGGCTTGTAGCTGTCGATCAGGTCGCGGCAGCGCAGGTACCACGAGCGCGTGAAGGCGAGGTTCTGAAGCGGCGGTTTCTCGTCCCAGTAGTAGGTGTTCTGGTCATGCCAGGCTTCGACGCTGCGGATGGTCTTGAAGCCGTCGGGCATGACGATGTTGCGGCCCGTGTAGAGATCCTGCGGGTCCAGGCCTTCCCACCATTTGCCCTTGCCGTCGGCCTTGGTCAGGTGGAAGGCGTCGTAGCGCTGGCCGGCGTAGGGGCCTTCCGCGTCATAGCCGTAGGCCGACTGGTACCAGTGCCAGGCATGGGCACCGTGGTTGCTGACGCCGAAGCGCAGGCCGCGTGCGCGGGCGGCCTTCTCCCAGGTGCCGACGATGTCCTTCTTCGGGCCCACGCGCATCGTGTTCCAGCCGTGGTACTTGGAGTTGAACGTGTCCTGGTTGTCGTGGTGGTTGGCGAGGGCGACGAAGTACTTCGCGCCCGCCTTCACGTACAGGTCCATCAGCGCTTCGGGCTCCCAGTTCTCGGCCTTCCAGCGGTTCTGGATCTCCATGAAACCGGACTTCGTCGGGTGGCCGTAGGTCTTGATGTGGTGGTCGTACTGCCAGTTGCCCTGGATGTACATGCGCCGGGCATACCAGTCGCCCATCTCGGGCACGCATTGCGCGCTCCAGTGGGCCCAGATGCCGAACTTGGCATCGCGGAACCAGTCGGGCGTCTCGTAGCCGTCGACGAGGGAGTCCCAGGTCGGCTTGAAGGGGGTCGGCGCGGCCTGCGCGGCGGGCAGGCCGGCGGCGCCCATGGTGGCGGCGGTGGCTTGCAGCAGCGAGCGGCGGGAGAGTTTTTGTGTCATGGCTTGCTTTCAGTAAAAGGGGCGGCCGCTCATGCGAGGCCCGGTCCGCGGACCTTCAGCGCGATCGCGGGCGTGCCGGCCAGGCCCTCGGGCAGCCGCACCTCCAGCCCTTGCGGGGTGCGCGTGAAGGGCAGGCTGTCGATGGAGCCCACCGCTTCGACGCGCTCGATCACGCCTGGCGCCAGCGCCGAGTCCTGCGCAAGCGCTGCAATGCGCATGACGCCGTTCTCCGGCCAAGCCAGCCCGATGGCGTAGAGCGCACCGGCCTTGGCTGTGAAGCGGATGTCCTGGGTGGTGAAGTTCTTGACCTGGCCTTCGCTGAACATGCCACCGCCGACCTTCGTCGGCCCTTCGCCGAAGGTGCGCCACGGCCGTGTGCCATGGATGGCCTCGCCGTTGCGACCCATCCAGGCGGCGATGTCTTCCAGGATCTTGCGTTCGTCGGCATCGATGCTGCCGTCACCGCGCAGCGGGATGGACAGCAGCAGGTTGCCGTTCTTGGAGACGATGTCCACCAGGCGGTGGATGACGCTGGCGGCTGACTTGTAGCCGTGGGCGTCGAAGATGCCGCGGTTGTAGTGCCAGTCGCCGATGCAGGTGCAGGTCTGCCAGGGCAGCGGCTCAATGCCGGCGCGCTGGCCCCGCTCGAGATCCTCCACCACGCCGCCACGCCATTCGGGTGGGAGCTCCTTGGCGTTGATGACAGCCTCCACCTTGCCGCCGTGCCAGGCCATGCTGGCGTTGTAGTAGTGCGCCGCGATGTCCAGGCCGGCCTGGCCGAGCGGCAGGTGAGAGTTGTCGAAGTAGACGAGGTCGGGCTTGTAGCTGTCGATCAGGTCCCGGCAGCGCAGGAACCACTGGCGAATGAACGCCGGGTTGTTCGGTGGCTCCACGTCTTTCCAGGTGTAGTAACTGCGCTGATGCCATTCGGTGACGGCGGCCACGGTGCTGATGCCGTCGGGCATCACCCTGTTGGGGCCCGTGTAGAGATCCTGCGGGTCCAGGCCTTCCCACCATTTGCCCTTGCCGTCGGCCTTGGTCAGGTTGAACGCGTCGTAGCGCTGGCCGGCCAACGGGCCTTCGGGGTCGTAGCCATAGGCAGGCGCCAACCAATGCCAGGCACGCGACGAGTGGTTGCTGACGCCGAAGCGCAACCCCTTGGCGCGGGCCAGCTTGGCCCAGGTGCCGACGATGTCCTTCTTGGGCCCGACGCGCACCGAGTTCCACGCGTGGTACTTCGAGTCGTAGGCGTCGAAGTTGTCGTGGTGGTTGGCGAGCGAGACAAAGTACTTCGCACCCGCCTTCACGTACAGGTCCATCAGCGCTTCGGGGTTCCAGTTCTCGCCCTTCCAGCGGTTCTGCATCTCCATGAAGCCGACCTTGGTGGGGTGGCCGTAGGTCTTGACGTGGTGGGCGTACTGCCAGTTGCCCTGCAGGTACATGTTGCGGGCATACCAGTCGCCCATCTCGGGCACGCATTGCGCGCTCCAGTGCGCCCAGATGCCGAACTTGGCATCGCGGAACCAGTCGGGCGTGCGGTAGCCGTCGACAAGGGAATCCCAGGTCGGCTTGAAGGGCATGGGTGCGGCCTGCACTGCCGGCAGGCCGGCGGCGCCCATGGTGGCGGCTGTGGCTTGGAGCAGCGAGCGGCGGGAAAGCTTCTGTGTCACGGCTGGCTCTCAGCGAAAAGCGCGGCCGCTCATGCGAGGCCGGGGCCGCGCACCTTCAGCGCGATCGCGGGCGTGCCGGCCAGCCCCTCGGGCAGCCGCACCTCCAGCCCTTGCGGGGTGCGCTTGAACGGCAGGCTGTCGGTAGAGCCCACGGCTTCGACACGCTCGATCACGCCCGGTGCCAGGCCTGAGTCCTGCGCCAGCGCGGCGATGCGCATGACGCCGTTCGTCGGCCAGGCCAGCCCGATGGCGTACAGCGCGCCGGCCTTGGTGGTGAAGCGGATGTCCTGGGCGGTGAAGGTCTTGATCTGCCCTTCGCTGAACATGCCGCCTCCGACCTGCGTCGGCCCTTCGCCGAAGCTGCGCCACGGCCGGGTGCCGTGGATGGCTTCGCCGTTGCGGCCCATCCATTCGCTTAAGCCCTCCAGGACCTTGCGCTCGTCGGCATCGATGCTGCCGTCGCCGCGCAGCGGGATGGACAGCAGCAGGTTGCCGTTCTTCGAGACGATGTCCACCAGGCGGTGGATGACGCTGGTGGCCGACTTGTAGCCATGCCGGTCGAAGACGCCGCGGTTGTAGTGCCAGTCGCCGATGCAGGTGTCGGTCTGCCAGGGCAGCGGCTCGATGCCGGCGCGCTGGCCACGCTCGACGTCCTCGACGACGCCGGCGCGCCATTCGGGCGGGATCTCCTTGGCGTTGAGAACGGCCTCCAGCTTGCCGCCGTGCCAAGCCATGCTGGCGTTGTAGTAGTGCGCCGCGATGTCCAGGCCGGTCTGGCCGAGTGGCAGGCGCGAGTTGTCGAAATAGACGAGGTCGGGCTTGTAGCTGTCGATCAGGTCGCGGCAACGCAGGAACCATTGGCGCGTGAACGCCGGGTTGTGCGGCGGCGCCTTCTCGTCCCACACGCGGTCGTTGTGCTCATGCCATTCGTTGGCGGTGCGCATGGTGCTGATGCCGTCGGGCATCACCATGTTGCGGCCCGTGTAGAGGTCCTGCGGATCCAAGCCTTCCCACCATTTGCCTTTGCCGTCGGCCTTGGTCAGGTTGAAGGCGTCGTAGCGCTGGCCGGCCAGCGGGCCTTCGGGGTCGTAGCCATAGGCAGGCGCCAGCCAGTGCCAGGCATGCGCCGAGTGGTTGCTGACGCCGAAGCGCATGCCCCTGGCGCGGGCTGCCTTGGCCCAGGTGCCGACGATGTCCTTCTTGGGACCGACGCGCACCGAGTTCCACGGGTGGTACTTGGAGTCGTAGGCGTCGAAGTTGTCGTGGTGGTTGGCGAGCGAGACGAAGTACTTGGCACCGGCCTTGGCGTACAGGTCCATCAGCGCCTCGGGCTCCCAGGCCTCGGCCTTCCAGCGGTTCTGCATCTCCATGAAGCCGACCTTCGTCGGGTGGCCGTAGGTCTTTACGTGATGGTCGTACTGCCAGTTGCCCTGCAGGTACATGTTGCGGGCATACCAGTCGCCCATCTCGGGCACGCATTGCGCGCTCCAGTGCGCCCAGATGCCGAACTTGGCGTCGCGGAACCAGTCGGGTGTACGGTAGCCGCCGACGAGGGAATCCCAGGTCGGCTTGAAGGGGGCGGGCGCTGCGTGGGCGGCAGGCAGGCCGGCGGCCCCCATGACGGCAGCGGAGGACTGGAGCAGTGCGCGGCGGGAAAGTTGCTGATTCATGGTGCTCAGGGTTTGAGTGAATGGGGAGCGTCGGCCGGCATGCCGTAGACGATGCCGCGGCCCACGGTGCTCATGTAGACCAGGCCTTCGATGTTCATGTCGCCCATGACGAACTCGCCGTTGCCGGGGCCGCCGAACTGATGCGCGTCGTCGTTGATGCGCTGCCAGCTGGCGCCGGCGTCGCTGGAGCGATACACGCCCAGCGGCTTGCCCTGGGGCGAGCCCCAGATGAAGACGGTCGGGTAGGGCGCGCCGGCCATCGCCTTGCCGAAGCCCACGGCACCGCAGTGGGCGATGTTGGAGAAGGTGGTGAACGTGCGGCCTGAGTCGGTCGAGCGCGCCAGGCCGCCTTCCTTCAGCGCCACCCAGACGTCACCCTCGCGCCCCGGCGCCACGCGCACCAGCGACGAGCCCTTGGGCGCAAGCGTGGCGGTGGCGGCAAAGCTGGCACCACCGTCCGTGCTCACGCGCACGGTGCCGCGGTCGTAGGCGTAGAACTTGGCCGGGTTCACCGGGTCGCCCACCGGCCGCACCGGCGCGTCCTCCAGGCCGCGCACTGCGGTCCAGACGGGCTTGACTTTGATGAAGTCGTTGGAGCGGAAGGTGAGGTGCTTGCCGTCTTCCTGGCGGAAGCTGTGCAGCAGCGCGGCGCCGTCGGCCGACAGCGCCAGCGTGCCGTAGCCACCCTGCATGCCGGCCACCTCGGTCCACGTGGTGCCCGTGTCCGCTGAGCGGTACATCTTCTTGCCACCCACGCGCACGACGACCGCGGTGTTGCTGCCGGCGACCGCGAGGCCCGAGGTCGAGCCCAGGCGGGGTTCGTGGATGGGCGCAAAAGCGTCGAGCTTTTGATGGCGGAAACCGTCGTAGTCGGCGATCACCGACAGCAGCGGGCCGCCCGGCACGCTGACGGCGACGTTGGGCACGGTTTCCTCCAGCCCCTTGACGGTGAAGGTCCAGGTGGCCGGCTTGGCGTCGATGTCGGCGGTGCGGAACACGCCGTTGCCGGAGGTGACCCAGACGGCGCGGGTGTCGAAGGGGTCGAACTCGATGGAGCCCGTCCAGTGGATGGCATAGGCGGAGATCCAGCTGACGCCGCTGGTGTCCATCGCAAAGCCGCGCTCCACCACGTCGGTCCAGCTGAGGCCGCCGTCGTCGGTCACGTAGAAGCGGTCACCGGCGTTGGCGCCGCCCTGCGGCATCCAGGTGTTGATGGTGGAGATGACCAGCCGCTTCGCGTTCGCGGGATCGACTGACACGCCCGAGAACGCGCGCTTGACGTCCTTGGGCGTGACGTTGGTCCAGCCACTGCTGGCGACCTGGTACTTCCAGACCTGGCCAGCCGTCAGCGGCTCCGGTGGGTTCAGCTTTTTCCAGTCGCCATGCGGACCCGAGCCGTCGCCATAGGTGATGTAGAGATGGCCGTCGCGGGCGAGCGTTGCGCGCTGCGGGATGTAGGCCGAGGGCGCCTCGGCCACCGGCTTGAAGCTGGCGCCGGCGTCGTCGCTGCGGTAGAGGTTGGGGCCGACCGAGCCGAAGCGCGACACGCCCACGAAGATGCGCTGCGCCACGCCGCCCGTCACGCTGGTCGGGTCCAGCAGCACGAAGCTGATACCGGTCTCGTTGGGCGTGGCGGTCACGGGCAGCGCGTCCATGCGTTTGAAGCTGGCGCCGGCGTCGGTGCTCTTGAACAGGCCGTTGGCGCGCGAGCCGACGTAGAGGACGTTGCTGTCGCCGGGGTCGACCTGCAGCTTCTCGCCGTTGCTGCGGCCCAGGCCGTTGCCGTTGGCGCGGAAGAGGTGGCTCACGTCGGTGACGCGGCTGAAGCTGGCGCCGCGGTCGGTGGAGCGCATCACCGCCGTCTTGCCGCCGCTGAAATAGGGCACGCCGGCCAGCAGGTAGACGACCGAGCTGTCCTTGGGGTCGAGTGCCAGGGCGTCGACGCTGAGTAGGCCGACGTCGGCCTCGGACACACCGTCGAGCAGCGAGGTCCAGCTTGCCTTGGCGGCGTCCCAGCGGTAGGCGCCGCCGACGTCGGTGCGGGCGTAGATCAGACCGCGCTCGGTCTTGCTCGGCACGATGGCGGCCACGTAGCCGCCGCCGCCAATCGCCAGGCTGTCCCAGCGGTAGGGTTCAGCCTGGCTCAGAGAGGCCAAAAGCGCCAACGCCGTTGCCAGCAGCGGACGCCAGAAAGTCATGGTGGGTATCAGTTTCATTTCGGTCGACGCCATCACGCGCGAGCCTTGGAACAGGAACAGACCGGGTCGTGAAATCACGACCCGGTCTACGTCGTCACATTACTTGGCGTTGTCGACGATGGCCTTGATCAGTTCAGGGAAGTACTGCGCACCGGTGGAGCGGTTGAACAGGCCGAACTGGTGGTTGGCGTCATAGCCGTTGTCCCACCATGTCGGGACGAGGCCGTGCTGGAAGGCCGACTTGGTCACGTACTTGGTCCAGGCGGTGCGGTAGGTGCCGGCCGGGTCGTACTCGGACTTCAGGATCGCGCCGTACTCACCCATCAGCACCGGCATGCCGGCGTCGACGAAGCGGGTCTTCAGCTTCTGGAACTGAGCGTCCACGTAGGCTTCATTGGCCCAGGTCTCGGTCACGGCCGGGTTGGTCGCGGTCGCGCCCCACTGCCAGATGTTGCTGCCGCCGTCGAGGGCGAAGTGGTACGGATCGTAGAAGTGCACTTCCAGGAACATCCGATTGGTCGCGGAGTCGTTGGGCTTGATGAAGCCGTTGTAGGTCGAGTCGATGTTGGTGTTGAAGCCCTGCACCACGAGATGGCGCTTGGCGTTGTTGCCGCCCGTGGCCCGCACCGTGTTGACGAACACCTGGTTGAACCCGTTCTGAACGGCCTGGTACTCGGCCGTCGGCGGGCCATAGTCGCCTGCGACCATGACTTCGTTGGTGCCGGCGAACAGCAGGTAGTCGTCGTAGTTCTTGAAGTTGTTGGCGATCTGCGTCCACAGCTTGGCCAGGCGCGCGTTAGCGCTCGCTTGGTAGGCGTAGGTCGGGATCAGCCAGCTGCCTTCATGGTGCGTGTTCAGCACGACGTAGAGGCCGGCGTTGCGGGCGTAGCCCACGACCTCGGTGACGCGCGCCATGAAGGTCGGGCTGATGTTGCCGTCGGCGTCGGCGTACTGGTTCCAGCTGACGGGAAGGCGTATGGTCTTGAAGCCGGCCGCCTTCACCGCGCTGATCAGTTGCTGGTTGATCAGCGGGTTGCCCCAGTTGGTCTCGTTGGGCGAGGCGTCCAGCGAGTTGCCCACGTTCCAGGCGGGCGACATCAGCTGCGACAGCTGCACGCTCGTCAGGTCGCGCATGGAGCCGGGCACGGTGATCACGAACGCCTGCGTGGTCTTGGCGCCGCAGCTGTTGGTGTAGGTGGCGGTGGCCGTGCAGCTGGCGGCGGGCGTGATGGTCTGCTCGCGTGCCGAGCCTGATGTGCCGCAGCCGCTCCAGCCCCACGAGCCGCCGGTGACCGGCTGCGGGCCGAGGATGGCCGAGTTGCCCGCGGTGACGGTGGCCGACGACGTCTGCGTCCAGGAGCCATTGACGCTCACATAGGGCGTGATGGCCGTCGGCGTGCAGGCTGTGCCGCGCGTGGCGCTGGCCGAGCCGGAGTTGTAGCTGCCGGCGCTGGTCGTGAACTTGACCCAGTACCAGTAGGGCGTGCCGGTGTTGGCCGAGCCGTCGGCGTAGGTCCTGGCGCTGCTGGCCGGTACCGCGATGCGGCTGCGGCCGTTGGGGTCGGCGTCGGTGTCGCGGTAGACCTCCAGCCGCGAGACGTTGCCGCTGACAGTCCAGTTGAGCTGGTTGTTGTTGGCCGAGCCGTTGGCGGTCAGGCAGACGGTGGCGCCGCCGCCGCTGCCGCAGCTTTGTGCCTGCGCGAGGGTGCCTGCGCTCGCGCCGAAGGCGAGCAGCAGTGCGGGTATCAAGGTTCTCATGTTCTACCTTTCAAGGTTGAAAGTGCTCGGCCGGTTGTCTCCTCCGGATGCGAGCGTTGTAGGAGGCCGGCCCAGGGTCTGGGCACGGCCTTGACGACAGTGATGAATGGAACGGCAGGCCCGGCGTCTGGATTTGGACGCCGGCCTGCCGAACCCTCGATTCAATTGCTGTACAGCATTCCTCGACCGGTGCCACTGATGTAGATGCGGCCGTAGATGCCTTGATCGGCCGCCATGACGCCAATGCCGCCGAACTGGTTCGCGTCGTCGTTGAAGCGCGTCCAGGTGGCGCCGCCGTCGTCGGAGCGATGCACGCCCCAGACGCCGTTGCTGACGCCCACGACGTAGACCGCAGCCGAGTACGGGGCGCCCGCCTTGGCTTTGCCCAGTGCCACCGCAGAGGCGCCCTGCACCTGCGCCCATGGGTTGCCGACGAAGATCGACGCGAAGTTGCTCAGCTTGGTCCAGGTCGTGCCCGAATCCGTCGAGTGGTACACGGTGTTGCCATCGGCAAGCCAGAGGTCGCCCTCGACGTTGGGGTTGACCGCCAGCGAGGTGTTCCCGAAATAGTTCGGTGCCAGCCCCGCGTTCACCGAACCCTGACTCAGCGCGAACGTGTGACCGCCATCCGTCGAGACGTAGACCTTGCCGGGCGTGCCCCACCAGTTGCCACCGGAATCGTAGGCATAGACCTTGTTCGGGTTCTTGCGATCGGCGACCAGGTGGTAGGCGCGGGGGTAGATGCTGTTGATCGCCGGCAGATTGGTCGGCACCCAGGTGGCGCCGTTGTCCGTGGTGTAGGACGGCACCGAGTAGCCGGGTGCCCAGACCGCTTTGTTGCGCGCGGTGATGGCGATGCTCGCTTCCCCACCCGTGTTTTCCGCCGCGCCCGGTGCGTAGGTGGCGAACTTCGCCCAGGTCTTGCCGCCGTCGCCGGACCACATGCCGTAGGCGGTGTTGTTGCCCAGCACGACGCCGATGGTGGCCATGTACTGCGGATCGGACCACGCCATGTCGGCGGCGAAGGCGTTGCTCCAGCTGGTGGCCGGCGTCAGCGTCGGCTTGGTCGTGAGGTTGGTGTGCACCCAGGCGCCGACGTCACCCGTGCTGTTGATCACGGTGTACGTGGCACCGGCCGGCGGCGTGGCCAGGCCCAGGACGGCCGTCTCCTCGATGCCGTCGACCAACTCGTTCCAGCTCGGCGTGGCCGAGGACGCGTTGCGGGTTTCCCAGACCCCGCCGCCAGTGACGTGCAGCACGCGCTCCCGGTTGAGCGGATCGATCTCGACATCGTCGGGCCAGCCCCAGAAACCGCCATCGGCCGGCGTGTGCGGCATCATGGCCGCGATCTCGCGCCAGTTGCGGCCGGCGTCGTCGGACAGCCGGATGATCTGCTGACCGCTGTAGTTGCCCCAGGTGTTGGTCACGCCCAGCGCAATGCGCGTGGTAGCACCCGTGCCGGAGACCGACAAGCCACCGTAGCCGGCGGAGTCATTGCTGTTGAGCAAGGTCCAGTTGCTGCCGTCGAACTTGTAGAGGCGGGCGGGACCGCCGGCGCCCGGGCCGGTCTCCTTGGTGAAGGCCACATAGAACATGCCGTCAGCGGCGCGCACCATGTGCGGGATGTGATAGCCGGAGATCGGCACCGCGACCGGGGTCCACGAGGCACCGCCGTTGCTGGACTTGTACAGGTTCGAGGCCAGGCCGGCTGTCTGGACGTAGTCCGGCGCGATGGGCACGTAGATCGTCTGCGTGGCCGTGCCGCTGCCCTTGGTGCTGGTGTCGTAGACGACCGTCTCGACGCCCATTGCGCTGTTGATGCCCAAGGCATTGACCTGGTCCTGGGTCAGCTTGGCGCTCGACAGCGACGTCACCTGCGCCCAGGTGAGGCCGGAGTCGGCGCTCTTCCAAAGGCCGGCTGTGCGCGTGGCGTAGAACAGCGTCGACGGCTTGTTGGGGTCCACCATCAGGCGCTCGCCGATGGCCCGGCCGGGGTTGTTGCCGCCCAGGGGAAAGGGCAGGGCGACATAGCTCCACTGGTCACCGCGGTTGCTGGAGATGTACAGGCGGCCGTTGCCCCCGAACGTGTACATGCCGGCGCCCATGTAGACGCGCTGGTCGTTGTTCGGATCGACGGCCATGCTTTCGACGCCGTGGAAACTGGCCTCGCCGCCACCGAAGCCCAGGCCGTCGGTGATGGGCAGCCAGGACGAAGTCGGTTGGTTCCAGCGGTAGGCACCACCGACGTCGGTGCGCGCGTACAGCAGGTTGGGGGTGGTCGGGTGGAAGACGAGGCCGCTGACATAGCCGCCGCCGCCGAACTTCGTGCTCGTCCAGGTACCCACCTTGATGGAGAACGTCTGCTGGGTCTTGGCGCCACAGCTGTTGGTGTAGGTGGCGGTGGCCGTGCAGGCCGCAGGCGGCTGGATGGTCTGCTCGCGCGACGCACCGGCGGTGCCGCAACCGCTCCAGCTCCACATGCCGCCGGATGTCGGCTGCGGGCCGAGGATGGCCGAGGCGCCGGTCTTGATGGTGGCCGATGCCGTTTGTGTCCACGCACCGTTGGCGTTGATGTAGGGCGTGATGGCCGTCGGCGTGCAGTTGGCGCCAAGCGTCGCGTTGGCCGAGCCGGAGTTGTAGCTGCCCGCGTTGGTCGTGAACTTGACCCAGTACCAGTAGCGCGTGCCGGTGTTACCCGAGGCGTCGTTGTAGCTCCTGGCGCTGCTGCCCGGCACGGCAATGCGGATTCGGCCGTTGGGGTCGGCGTCGGTGTCGCGGAAGATCTCCAGCGACGTGACGGCGCCACTGACGGTCCAGCCCAGCTGGACGTTGCTGGCCGTGCCGGTGGCCGTGAGGCAGACGGTGGCGCCGCCGCCGCTGCCGCAGCTTTGCGCCTGGGCGAGCGAACCTGCGGTCGCGCCGAAGGCGAGCAGCAGGGCTGGTATCAAGGTTCTCATGTTCTACCTTTCAGTGAAGGTGCTCGGCCGGGTTGTCTCCACCGGACACGAGCGTTATGGCGGGGCGTAGTTCAATGCGTGGAGCTACATCCCGACAACGACGATGGATTTGGGTGGCGGCAAGGGATCAATGGATCAAGCATCCAGGCGGCGGTAGGTGAAGCGTTTCATGCGCACCTCACCGGCGCCGGCGGCAAACAAGGCCAGCCGCAGGCTGTGGAGGCTGTCGAAGGTGTTCTGGTGCATGACGGAGACCTGCTGCAGCCAGGGGTTGGGCATCCAGCAGCCGTCGCTGGTGGCGTGATGGAAGCTGACCAGATGGCGGCGATGCGTGAGCCTCAGGCGGTGATGGCGGCCCTGCACCGGTTGCTGCATCCAGCGATGCGCCTGGCCGTAGCTGTAGGTGTGCATGCCGTCGCCGTCGATGCCGATGCCGACGAAGCCGCGTGCGTCGTGAAAGAGGGCGAGGCCGCCCTGCGCGTCGCCGCTGATCTCGAACTCGAGTTCGGCCTCGTAGGCGTGGTCACCCACGACGCAAGTCAGCGGTGAGCAGTCGGCCAGGCTGCTGCCCTTGCCGGCGAGCAGAAGGCCTCGGTCGCCATGGCGTGCGCGCTGCAGCTCGTCCGGCCCGGCGTCGAAGAAGCTCCATTGATGGCCGATGCGCTGGCCGCTGAAATCGTCCGACAGCGCCGGCACGCCCGGGCAGGGTTGGGCCCAGCGAGGCTTGCGCTGGGGCCGACCGAGCGCGCTGCCGCGGGTACGGAACCAGCCGTCGCGACCCCATTCGATGGGCTGCAGCAGTGGCTGGCGTCCAAGGGTGCGGTGCCCTTGTTCGTGGCCGTGGCAGGCCAGCCACCAGTCGCCATTCAGCCCCTCCACCAGGCTGGCATTGCCACTGATGGACCAGGTCGCGTCGGCATTCTTGAGCGGGTTGAACGGACAGTCCTCCCAGGGCCCGAAGAGGGAGGACGATCTGGCAACCGTAAGGACGTGCTCGCCTGTCTGAGCGCCCGCGCCTGCGGATGCACGCAGCAGATAGAAGTGCCCTTCGCGCTGGATCAGCCGCGGGCCGGATGACGTGAACACTGCCTGCCCGGCGTCATGCTCGGTGAGTGCTGGCGTGTGAGCGTGGGCAGGTCCGCCCACCGTCGCGAGGCCGTCGTCGGTCAGCTGGATGCGGCGTACGCCATTCACGAACAGGTGGCGGCTGCCGTCCTCGGCGACGACGTGGCTGGCGCCGAAGCAATCCACCAGTCCGAGATCGATCGGGTCGCTCCAGGGGCCGGCAATGTCATCGGCCTGCACGACATGGATGGCCGCGCGACCGGCCTGCAACGCGGCCAGGTAAAGGAAATAGCGCCCGTCGTGCTTGACCAGGTCCACGGCCCCCACCGTGCCGATGGGGCGGGTCAGCGCAATACCGACCGGTGACCAATTCACGAGGTCCCGCGAATGCCAGATCACGGGGCCGGGTGTGAACTGCAGCGACGAACAGGCCAGGTAGTAGTCGGCGCCGTCTTTCAGGATGCAGGGATCGGGGTGGTCACCGGGCAGGACGGGATTGAGAAAGGTTCCGTCACCCAGGTCCGGTCGACGCTGCGCATGGGCGCTTGCAGCGTGCGACGCGACCGAAGGTATGACGAGGTCAATCATGGTCATGCGCCAGGCGTGAAATCGGCGGCGCCCAGATGGGCATGGCCGCGTTCATCCAGCTTCGCCGTGACGCGCTGGCCGAGGTAGCGCAGCGCGACGCTCGCCTTGGCCGGCCCGCGCAGGCGCACCCGCGTCAGTCGGCCAGCCTTCCAGTCGACATCCAGCTCCAGCCCGCCATGCGCCCGCACGCCGTGCAGTCGGCCCTCGGGCCAGGCCTTGGGCAGGGCGGCCAGCAGATGCACCTCGCCGCCCCAGGACTGCACGATCATCTCCAGGATGGCGGCGGCACCGCCGAAGTTGCCGTCGATCTGGAAGGGCGGGTGGGCGTCGAACATGTTGGGGTAGGTGCGCGCCGGCCCCAGCAGGCCTTGCAGGACCTTGTAGGCCCGCTCGCCGTCGCCCAGGCGCGTCCACAGTGCCAGCCGCCAGGCGGTGGCCCAGCCGGTGCTTTCGTCGCCTCGGGTGTTCAGCGTCTTGCGGGCGGCCTGGGCCAGTGCGGGTGTGTCGCGCACGTTGATCTGCTCGCTGGGGTAGACGGCGTAGAGGTGCGAGACATGGCGGTGCTGCTGGTCGGTGGCCGACGCATCCCAGTCCTCCAGCCATTCCTGCAGTTGGCCCTGCGCGCCGATGCGATCGGCCGGCAGGCGGGCTCGCGCCTTGCGCACGGCAGCGGTGAATGCCGGGTCGTCCTCGCCAAGCTGGGCCTGCGCCGCAATGGCCGCGTCGAACAGGTCGCGCAGGATCTGGCGGTCCATTGCCGGCCCGGCGCACAGTGCGATGTCGGCGTGGTGGTTGTTCTCCGGCGACTGCGACGGGGAGGTGACGAGGCCGCGCCCCTTGCGGTCTTCGACCAGCGTGTCGAGGAAGAACAGCGAGGCACCCTTGAACAGCGGCACGAGTCGGCGCAGCATGGCCGGGCTCGGGTTGTACTGGTAGTGCTGCCACAGCGTCGTGCACAGCCAGGCGCCGCCCGTGGGCCACATGCCCCACAACGGGCCATCGATGGGCGCGGTGGCACGCCACAGGTCGGTGTTGTGGTGCGCGACCCAGCCGCGCGCGCCATAGCTGTTGCGCGCCGTACGCGCGCCGGTGATGGCGAGGTCCTCCACCATCTTCAGCAGCGGCTCGACGCACTCGTCCAGGTTCGCCGGCCCGGCGGGCCAGTAGTTCATCTCCGTGTTGATGTTGATCGTGTACTTGCCTTCCCACGGTGGGTGCAGCACCTCGTTCCACACCCCTTGCAGATTGGCTGGCTGGCTGCCCGGCCGCGAGGACGACAGCAGCAGGTAGCGCGCGTACTGCACGTACATCGCCGCCAGCGCAGCGTCTGGCTGCCGGGGTACGCCCTTGATGCGGGCGTCGGTGGTGCGGGCACCCGCCTCGTGGCCACCGAGGTCGATGTGCAGGCGGCGGAACATCGCACGGTGGGCCTTGAGATGGTCGTCGCGCAGCCGGGCGAAGGGCTTGCGCGCGGCGGCGGCGGTGCGCTGGCACACGGCGGCCACCGGGTCGCCGCTGGTGTCCTGCCAGTTCACATAGCTGGTCTCGCCGGAGACGACCAGCGTCAACCGGCGCGCGCCGCGAACGCGCAGCCGGTCGCCGACGGCCTCGATGCGGCCTCCCCCCAAGTCCGCCACCGCCTGCACGCGCAGCGCAAAGCGCAGCTGGCCGGGGATGCCGAAGGCCTGCACGTTGCGGCCCTCGACCAGCAAGGCGTCGCTGCCGTCCGCTCGCACAGCCAACGACGCCGGCCGCTTCTCGGCGTTCAGCGATTCACGGTGGTCCCAGGGTGCGCCGACGAAGACGACGCCATCGGCGTCGTACCTGGTGTCGCCGAAGCCGCCGTAAGGCTGGTAGTCAGCGTGGCGGTAGCCGAGGTCGAGGTCGATCGTGCCATCGCCCTCGATCTCCAGCCGAATCACCGTCACCTGGTCCGGCACGCTGCAGAAGGTCTCGCGCCGGTGGCGGCCGCCGCCGTCGATGAAGGTGGTGACAGCGATGGCGCTGTCGAGGTCCAGGCTGCGGCGATAGCGCGCAGCGGCTTTCACGCCAGGGAAGTCGAGCAGCAGGTCGCCGGCGCCGCAGAAGGGCATCTGCTTGATCGGCTTGCCCATCAGCGCCTCGGAGACGAGCTCGTTGGCCTCCTTCCAGCGTTCCTGCTCGATGAGGCTGCGCACCTGGGGCAGGGCCTCACGGAACTTCGGGTTGTCCGGCACGTAGGGGCCGCCGCCGTAGAGCGTGTCGATGTTGAATTGCAGCCGCTCCTGCGCGGGGCGGCCGAAGACCATCGTGCCCAGGCGGCCGTTGCCGAGCGGCAGCGCCTCGATCCATGGGCCGGCGGGCTGGTCGTACCAGAGGCTCAACGCATCGGCGCTCACGCCGGCGGCGCCGGCCTGCACCCACTGCGGCAAGGCTGCCAGGAGGGAGGTGAGGGCGGGCGCCAGGGTGGAGGTGGCGACGAAGCCGCGGCGGGTGGTGGGGGTGATGTCCATGGGATCAGGGCCGCAACGGACCCTCCTTGAGGAGCTTCTGCAGCGTCGGGGCCATCGCGCGCTGCCAGAGACCGTAGCCCTTCTCGTTGGGGTGCAACAGGTCGGGCATGACGTCCTTGCCCAGCGTGCCGTCGGCAGTCAGCAGCGCGGCATTGATGTCGAGGAAGTGGACGTTGCGGCCGTCGGCATAGCCGGCGACGAGCTTGTTGACACGCTCGTTGATGCCGCGCAGGAAGTCGTCGGGCTTCTCGCCGCGCGGGAAGATGGCCAGCAGCAGCACCTGGGTGCCGGGCAGGCGCTGGCGGATCTCGTCGACCAGGCGCTTGATGCCGGCCGCCGTGGTGGCCGGGCTCTCGGCGCGGTGGCCGGTGTTGTTGGTGCCGATCATCAGCACGGCCACCTTGGGCGCAATGCGGTCGATCTCGCCATGCTGCAGCCGCCACAGCACGTTCTCCGTGCGATCGCCGCCAAAGCCCAGCGCCAGGCCGTTGAGCCCGGCGTAGTGGCGCTGCCAGACCTCGCGGCCCTCCTTCTCCCAGCCCTGGGTGATGGAGTCGCCGATGAAGACGATCTGGGGCGCCGTGCCGGCTTCGACGAGCTTGCGCTTCTCTTCGAGCTTCTCCTTGTGGCGCGGCAGCCACCAGTCGACGGCCCAGGACTCGTCGAGCATCGCCGGCGTGACGGACTCCGTGCGGTAGTCCGGGCAGGCAAGACCTGGCTTGGCCGCCTGCGTGATGCGAACGTTGGCCACGCTGACGCGCCCGCTGCCGGTGCTGTCGAGCGCAAACGGCAGCCTGATCTTGGAGAAGTCGGCGCCCTCGCGCGTGAAGCAGCTCATGGGCAGGGCGATGTGCTGCCAGCCCTTGCCGGCGGCGGCGCGTGCGGGTGCGATGAGGTTGACGCTGCGCTCGCAGCCGTCGCCGCAGGCCACCTTGGCGCGCACGCCGCCCTGGGCCAGCTCGCCGACGTCGAGGTCGAACTCCAGCGTGCCGCCGAGGTAGGGCCGCAGGTCCAGCGGCTGGCGCGACTCGAACCGCAACGTGGCCTGCCAGAGGTCCTTCCAGTCCAGCAGCACGGCCTCGCGTTTGCCGGCGCTGCTGAGCGTGCTGGCGCCCAGTGTGCTGGCGCGGGCGTACTCGGCCGTGGGAGCGGGTACGACGACGCTGTCACCACCCAGCTCGGCCTGGGCCTCCCAATGGCCGACGACGGTGCGCCAGGCGCTTGGCGGGGCCGGCAGGATGGTGATGTCCGGCGCCGTCTGCGCCAGGGCGCCGAAGACCGACGTGGTCAGCAGCGCGCCAAGGATGGCCGTGCGAACGCCGCTCACTTGTAGCGCCCCATCTTGACCTTCAGCACGCGTGGGTTGGCGACGAAGTTCAGGCCCCAGTCGTCGTCGCGTTGGACGAGGCGGGGCGGTTCAGTAGCGAGGGATGCGGAAGAGGCAAACAGGCAGAAGGCGGTGACGCTGGCGACGCGCTGGCTGGCAAGGGAAATCTTCAGCATGGCTGTTTTCGGGAATGACCGTGGCTACAGCCAGAGAGGCGCGCGTGCGGAAAGAGGGCCGTACGCATGCCGAAGATGGCCGCCCCTGCGGCCACTGCTGAAACTGCAATGCGGCGGTGGTTGTTCACCTGCGTCTCCTGTGGCGCGCCTGTACCGAGCGCTCTATGGGCTTGCCTTCCTGACGGCTCAACCCGCTGCCGAAGTGCGCGCGGGGCGACAGCGTTGTCAAAAGCTGTACGGTTCGCGCTTGGGTATCGGCAGCAGTGGTCAAACCAATTTGGTCTTGCCACTTTGCCACAGCCGAAAATCGGTCTTACCGGTGCATACCCGAATACCTGTCGTTCTCCGGCATTGACGCCCTACGGATCGAAATCAACTGTTTGCGATAACATTTGGTCTGTCCACTTTGTCAGGGAAGCAACATCCAAATGCCAAACCCCCACCGCGCCGGCGAAGTGCGTCGGCAATATCAGCTGGTCGCCGACAGGGTCCGTGCGCTGATCGAAGAGGAGGGAATCACCACGGGGTCCCGCCTCCCGGCAGAGCGTGAACTGGCGCTCCAACTCGGCGTTTCGCGGCCATCGCTGCGCGAGGCGCTGATCGCGCTGGAGATCGACGGCCGCGTGGAGATCCGTGGCGGTTCGGGTGTGTATGTCTGCACACCGCCACCGGATGGTGAACTGGCGACGTCGGCCCTCGGCGAAAGCCCAGCGGAGCTGGCGCAGGCGCGCGTCGTGGTGGAGAGCGCCATCATCACGCTCGCAGCGGCGCGGGTCACGAAGGCGTCCCTGCACCGGGTCGAGGACGCGTTGAACGCGATGCGGGAAGACCATGCGAATGGCCGCAAGCCCGTCGAGTCGGACCGCCGCTTTCATCAGAGCATTGCCGAGATGGCTGGCAACTCGGTATTGGTCGGCATGGTGGGAACGCTCTTCGATGGCCGGCACACCCCCATCGCGTCACGCATGAGCGGGCGGACCGAGAGCACTCACACCTGGCAGGCCGCTCTTTCCGAGCACGAGGCGATCTACCGTGCGCTGGAGGCTCGCAATCCTCAGGCCGCGGCCGCCGCCATGTGCAACCATTTGCAGGCCTCGCTGGGCCGCTGGGTCGGCGAGAGCAACGGGGCCGTCTGAAGCCTCGCTGCTGCAAGGCAGCTGGGGCTTCTGCCCATCGGCGGGGGCGCTATCGATCTTCGCCGAAGAGTCGGCCTGCACGGTCGCGCATCACATCACGGCGCCGAGCTGCCAGGGCACGAACTCGTTGTCGCCCAGGTCGTGTGTTTCGCTGAGCGTCGCGCGGCCCGAGGCGGTGTCCAGCATCAGGCGAAAGAGCGCCTCGCCGGCTTCGGCGACGCTCTGGGTGCCGTCCACGATGCCGCCGGCGTTGAAGTCCATGTCCATGCGCATGCGTTCGAACAGCGGCGTGTTCGTCGCCAGCTTCAGCGACGGCGTGGGCTTGCAGCCATAGGTCGACCCCCGGCCGGTCGTGAAGCAGATCAGGTTGGCGCCACCGGCCACCTGGCCCGTGGCCGACACGGGGTCATAGCCCGGCGTGTCCATGAAGACGAGGCCGGCGGTCTGCACGGGCTGCGCATAGCCAATCACGTCCATCAGCGTGCTGCTGCCGCCCTTGGCAACCGCCCCCAGCGATTTCTCGAGGATGGTGGTGATGCCGCCGGCCTTGTTGCCGGGCGAGGGGTTGTTGTCCAGCTCGGCGCCGTTGCGGGCTGCGTAGTCCTCCCACCAGCGCAGGCGGTCCAGCAGTCGCTGCGCCACGTCGGGTGATGCGGCACGGGCGGTCAGCAGATGTTCGGCGCCGTAGATCTCAGGCGTCTCCGACAGGATGGCCGTACCGCCGTGGCGCACCAGCAGATCGACCGCCGCACCGAGCGCCGGATTGGCGCTGATGCCTGAATAGCCGTCGGAGCCGCCACATTGCAGCCCCACGACCAGCCGGGAGGCAGCCACGGTCTGGCGGCGCGCCAGGCCGGCTTCG
Organism: Roseateles sp. P1_C1_2; assembly: GCF_056406535.1. Taxonomy (NCBI): domain Bacteria; kingdom Pseudomonadati; phylum Pseudomonadota; class Betaproteobacteria; order Burkholderiales; family Sphaerotilaceae; genus Roseateles; species Roseateles sp. P1_C1_2. The sequence goes on along the minus strand of NZ_JBFUAB010000024.1, from coordinate 24,882 downwards.
GCAGCCAGTTCGCGCACCAGCGCCTGGCCGCGCTCGATCGCCTCCCGGGTGCCGCCTTGCTGCTGGATGGTCAGGCTGCGCACGCGCGCCGCGTCGCCGATGCCATCGAGCAGCGCGCCGACCTGATTGACTTCGCAGCCGAGTCCGACCACCACCACCGCGGCGAAGTTCGGGTGGATGGCATAGCCGCGCAAGGTGCGCAGCAGCAGCTCCAGGCCTTCACCCGCGCTCATGCCGCAGCCGCTGCCGTGCGTGATGGCGACGACGCCGTCGACACCGGGCAGCGCCGAGCCGCCTTCGAAGGCGCGGGCGATCCCCTTGCAGACGCTGGCCGAACAGTTGACGCTGGATATCACGCCGATGTAGTTGCGGGTGCCGACGCGGCCGTCGGCCCGCACATAACCTTCAAAGCTGGCGGCCTCGTGCAGGCCGAGGGCCGGAGCTGCGCGGCCTTCAGCTGGCGATGACGGCAGCGCTGCGGCCATGCCGAGGTTGTGGGCGTGGACGTGCTCGCCGGCCGCGATCGGGGCGCTGGCCACGCCGATGGGCTGGCCGTACTTCAGCACCGGCTCGCCGGCCTGGATGGCCCGCAAGGCCACCTTGTGGCCGGCGTCGATCGGGTCCGTGACGTTCAGCGCTATCCCATCGGGGCGAGCGACGTCGGTTCCCGGGGACAGGGGAACGCGTGCCACCGCGACGTTGTCGCGGGCATGCAGCACGATCAGCGCGTCTGCTGGCAGCAATTCAGTCGACATGGAAGACGCATTCCATGGCCGCCCAATGCTCGCCGGCGGCGCGGCTTTCCAACGGAAGTTGGCAGGGGCTGCAGAAGGTCCACCAGCGGCGGGTTTCGACGTCGGCGGCGATGGCCGCCATGTCGGCCTCGTAGTCGCTGCCGTGGTACTCCCAGTAGCCGAACAGCAGGTTCTCCGGCTCGCGCAGGAAGATGCTGTAGTTGCGAATGTTGGCGAGGGCCAGGCGGGCCAGCACGGCGGGCCAGACGGCGGCGTGCAGGCGCTTGTACTCGGCGATGCGGCCCGGCTCGATGCCGATGACCATGCCCATGCGTTGCATTGCGTGTTCCTTGTTCAGTGGGCGGCGAGCGCGGCCCGCAGGCGCGGCTGAGGCAGCCCGGGCACGTGCTCGCGTGCGAGGTCGACGACCGGTTGCAGGCGCCGTGCCTTCTTGAGGACGTGGTTCTGGGCGATGTCGGCCAGGCGGTGGGCCAGGAAGGGGTTGAGCAACCGGTCGCGCAGCACGGCGAGGTAGTCGCGCGCCTCTTCGCCTTGTCCGAGCGCTTCGAACACCGGCAGCACCTCCTGCTCCCATGCCTGCTCGAGCGGGTTGCGCAGGGTGGGTTCATGCATGGCTTGACGCACGGTCATGTCGGCGGCGAGGCGGGCCGCCAGCCACCACTCGGCAAGCAGGGTGTGGCCGAGGTTGAGCAGGAACAACTTGAGCCGCTCGTAGCGGGCGAGGTCATCGGTAAGGATGATGTCGGGATGGCGGCAGGGCAGCTGCAACCGCGGCTGGGCCTCGACGGCCCACAGTGCATACGGCTCGGCCACGGCGCCCACGGGCTCCAGGGCTTCCGAGACGATGCGGTCCACCAGCGAATTGCCCCAGACCGGCTGTGTCTGCACCCAGTCGACGAAGGCGGGCGCGCATTGCCATGCCCGCGCCAGCGCCACGACCAGCTCGCGCAGGGCATCGCCGTTGCGCGACACCAGTTCGCAGGGCAGCAGCGTCAACTCGGCGCCCGGCCGAGCCTGCCAGCGGTCGTGAAGCAGCACAAGCAGCTTGGCGGGGAAAGAGGCGGGCGCCATGGCGCCGTAGGCCAGCAGGCCCGCGGCGTCTTCCGGCGCCAGTGCCCAGCCACCGTCGCCGGTGTTGGAGACGATCACCTGCACCGGCCCGCGGGCTCGTGCGCGCACGGCCGTCCAGTCGTCGGCGGCATGGAAGGCTTCACGCACGGACCTGCAGGTCTTGCGGGTCTCCACGGCCTGCCCGCCAGACAGTCCACGCACGATGATGTCGAAACCTTCGGTGCGCGCCAGCGCCTGCGTGCGCATCGTGCTGGCCGGGTTGCCGGTGCTCTGCACGACCGTGATGCCGCCCAGTGCCTCGCCGCGCTCGGCCGCTTCGCTGACGAACAGGTCGACATGCGCCTGCAGGAAACGGCTGGTGCCGAACTGCAGGATCGGCTGGCCTTCCCTCGTTGCCGGATTCAGCATTCGACGATGGCCTTGATGACGCCTTCCGCTGGGTCAAGCAGGCGCGGGAAGCCGACAGGTACTTCAGCCAGCGTCATGCGGTGAGTGGCGAGCGCCGCGTCGGGCACCAGGCCCTCCCGCATCGCCTTCATGACCGTCTCGAAGTCTTCCGTCGTGGCGTTTCGGCTGCTGAGCAGCGTGGCCTCGCGCTTGTGGAATTCGGGGTCGGAGAAGCGGATGTCACCCTGCACGATGGATACCAGCACGTAGCGCCCGCCGTGGGCGATGAAGCGAAAGCCCCGTTCCATGGCCCCGGGGTTGCCGGTGGCATCGAACACCACGTCGTAGAACTCGCCATCGGTGAGTGCCGACAGCTGCGCCTCGTCGCCCTCGCCGAGCGGCACGGCCGCAGCCACGCCGACATGCTTCAGCGCGAAATCGAGCCGGTCTTGGCGGCCATCCAGGGCCGTGACGACCGCGCCGCGCAGACCGGCAAAGATCATTGCGCCAATGCCGATCGGGCCTGCACCCACCACCAGCACGCGCTGGCCGGCGGCGACTTCGCCGCGCCGCACGGCATGCGCACCGATGGCGAGGAATTCCAGCATGGCGGCCTGGTCCAGCGTGATGTCGCCTGCCTTGCCAACGAAGCGCTGCGGCACGCTGACATATTCGGCGAAGGCGCCGTCGCGATGCACGCCCAGCACCTGGATGCGCACGCAGCAGTTGGTCTTGCCCTGGCGGCAGGCGATGCAGTGGCCACAGGACAGATAGGGCATCACGTAGGCCGCGTCGCCTGGCTTCAGGCCGCTGTCCGCGTCGGCTTCCTCCACGATGCCGGACAGCTCGTGCCCCATGACGCGGGGGTAGTTCAGATAGGGCTGGTGGCCCGTGAAGATGTGCAGGTCGGTGCCGCACACGCCCACACGCTTGACGCGCAACAGCACCTCGGCGGGGCCGCGCTCCGGGCGCGGGCGGTCGTGGGCGACGAGGATGCCGGGGGATTCGCAGGAAACAGTCAGCATGGTGCTAGTCAGTCAAGGCAAGGCGGTAGATGCGATTGGCATTACCCCCGAAGAGCGCACGTAGGTCGTCAGGCTGGGGAATGGGTTGAAACTGGCGAGCCAGCTGGTGGGCGAGTTGCCACCAGTCGGCGTAGTCGGCGGCCAGGCGCAGCACCGGCCAGTCGCTGCCCCACAGCAGGCGCTGGGGGCCGAACAGCGTCCACAGTGCCTGGGTGTAGGGGTGAAGCGCTGCGGCGTCGCGGCGCTCACCGGCCTCTGTCAGCAGGCCCGAGAGCTTGCAATGGACCTGGGGGAGGGCGGCCAGCGGGGCCATGTGGGTTTGCCAGGGCTCGATCTCGCCGCGCGCGATGAACGGCTTGGCGGCATGGTCGATGACGATGCTCAAGCCTCGATGGCGCTCGGCGAAGCGGCGCAGCCCGGGCAATTGGCGCGGCAGCACGAGCGCGTCGAACACCAGGCCGTGGCGCTGCATGGCCTCGGCGGCCGGGTCACAGGCGGGGTCGGCGATCCAGTCGTCGTCCGGCAAGTCCTGCAGCATGGGGCGCAGGCCCTTGAGCAGTGGGTGGCGGGCCAGCGCGTCAATCTGCGCGGCCGCATCCGCCGCCTTGAAGTCGACCCAGCCGACGACACCCTTCACCCACGGCGTGCGCTCGGCCAGCGACAGCATCCAATGCGTGTCAGCCACGCTGGGCAGCGATTGCACGAGCACGGTGGCATCGACGCCGGCGGCCTGCAATTGGGGTGCCAGGTCGTCGGGGCCGAAGTCACGGTGGATGGCCTGCAGCGAAGCCGGCGGCCACTGGCCCTCGCGGTCGACCAGGCGCCAGAAGTGTTGATGTGCGTCGACCCTCATCAGTCGTCCTGCGGGCCGCTGTCGGGCAGGGGCGCGTTGCCGGCGATGAGGCCGCGGCCACGCAGTCGGTGCCAGAGCTCGCGCGGGATGGCGCGAGCCATCCAGGCGGCGTTGGCCGCCACCTGCTCGGGCGAGCGCATGCCCGCGAGCACGCTGGTGACGGCCGGATGCGCGAGCGGGAACTGCAGGGCCGCCGCCTGCAGCGGCACCCCGAACTCCGCGCAGGTGGCGTCCAGGGCCCGGGCCCTGCGCATCACCTCCGGTGGCACGCTGCCGTAGTTGTACTTGGCCTGTCCGGCCAGCAGGCCCGAGTTGAAGGGGCCGCCGATAACCACGCCCACGCCGGTCGCCGCGCAATGGTCCAGGAAACCGAGGCTGCCCTGCTCAAGCAGGGTGTAGCGGCCGGCCAGCAGCACGCAGTCCAGCGCTGCGGCGGCCAGTGCCTGCTGCGCCACTTCCCATTCATTCACACCCAGGCCGATGGCCTTCACGACGCCCTGGCTGCGCAGCTCCTCCAGGGCGCGAAAGCCGCCGCCCGTGGTCAGCGCGTGCCAATGAACGTCGTGCCCGTCGCCGTGGGTCAGTCGGCCGATGTCGTGCACCAGCAGCATGTCGATGCGTGCCAGCCCCAGGCGCTGCAGGCTGTCCTCGAAGGAGCGCAGCACGCCGCCGTAGCTGTAGTCGTACACCGGGCGGTAGGGCAGGGGGTCGGCCCAGTCGTCACTGCCGGCCGCCACCGTCGGGTCGGCATGCATGACGCGCCCGACCTTGGTGGACAGCACAAAGCTGTCGCGCGGGTGGCGTGACAGGAACTCGCCCACGCGGCGCTCGCTGCGCGTGTAGCCATAGAACGGGGCGGTGTCGAAATAGCGGATGCCGGCGCTCCAGGCGGCCTGCAGCGTCGCGGTGGCCGTGGCGGTGTCCACGGCTTCGTACAGGCCGGCCAGCGCGGCGGCGCCCAGGCCCAGCGTGGTCAGCGGCAGACCGGCGCCAGGAAGGGAGCGACTGGGAAGGCGGTTCATGTGTTGCAGTGAAAGTCGTCGCAGGTTCACTTCAGTACAGGACGGCCTTGGCCTCGGGCGACTGCAGGTTGGCCTTGCTGACCCACACGACACCGGTGTCGCGGAACTTGGACACGGGCTTCTTCTGCAGCACGTCGGACACGGTCTTCACGCCGAGGTAGCCCATCTGGAAGGAGCTCTGCACCGCGATGCCCGCGAGCGTGCCGTCCTGGACGAATTTCTGCAGGTCCTGGTTGCCGTCGAAACCGATCGCGACCAGCTTGCCCGCGCGGCCGCTCTGCACCAGGGCGCGGCCCATGCCGACGGCAGTGGGCTCGTTGGCGCCGAAGATGGCTTTCAGGTCCCGATGGGCAGCCAGCACGTCGGTGGTCTGGTTCATGGCGGTCGCCATCTGCGACTGGGAATAGAAGGGCCCGACGATCTCGAGCTTGGAGTTCGCCTTCAGATAGCTCGTGAAGGCGCCCACGCGGCCGACCTCGGAGCCTGCGCCGGCCACGAAAGACATGACGGCCACCTTGCCGGTGGTGCCGATCTTGTCGATGAGCTGCTTGGCACAGAGCTCGCCAGCGGCGCGGTTGTCCGTTGTCAGGAAGGATTGGTAGTAGGGTTTGCCGGCCTCGGACACATGGGAGTCGATCAGCACGACCGGGATGCGCGCTTCCCAGGCCTTCTTGATGACCGGTACCAGCGCGTCGGGGTCCGAGGGGGCCAGCACGATGCCGGCGACACGCCGGTTGATCGCGTTCTCGACGAGGTTGACCTGGTCGGCTATTGCCGATTCGCTGGCCGGCCCGGAGAAGGTCAGCGTGTGGCCTGGAATTTCCTTGATGGCGGTCTCGGATCCCTTGTTGACGTTTTGCCAGTAGGTCGAGTTGGTCGTCTTGACGATGACGGCGATCTCGCCGGCCTGGGCTGCGGCACCGAGCAGGGCCAGGCAGGCGCTCATGAGCGCGTGGATCAAATGGCGGGGCATGGAATGTTTCCTGGAGATGGAACCGGTCTTCAACGCCGGTTGCGGAGTTGGTCGATCCAGACGGTGACGAGGATGACCAGGCCGATGATGATTTGCTGCGTGAAGGACGAGACGCCGTTCATGTTCAGCCCGTTGCGCAGGATGCCGATGACGAACGCGCCGATGAGCGTGCCGGAGATCGTGCCGACGCCGCCGAGCAGCGAAGTGCCGCCAATGACGGCCGCCGCGATGGCGTCAAGCTCGTACATGACGCCCTCGTTGGGTTGCGCGGTGACGAGGCGGGACATCAGCACGCAGCCGCACAGACCGGCCAGCGCGCCCGAGGCGACGTAGGCGAACATCGCGACGCGCCCGACATTCACACCCGACAGCCGCGCCGCCTCGCTGTTGGAACCCACCGCGTGCAGATGCCGCCCGAGCGTGGTGCGCCGGAGCAGGATGCCGGCCGCGATGGCCAGCACGATCATCAGCAGCACGGGGTAGGGGATGCCGGGAAAGACGACGTCGGGGAAGCCCTGTTCGTCGATCTTCTCGATGCGCCACAGCGCGCCGTTGCCGAGCGCGCCGAAGGCCTCGCCCAGGCCCGAGATGGCTCGCGCGTCAGTGAGCTGCAGCGCGACACCGCGCGCCACCAGCATCATGCCCAGCGTGGCGATGAAGGGCGGCAGCCGCAGCCGCGTCACGCACAGGCCGTTGATGGCACCGCACAGCGCGCCGACGACGACGCCCAGGACCATGGCGGGCGCCACCGGCATGCCGCTCTTGACCAGCATGCCCGCCACCACGCCGGACAGGGCCAGCACCGAGCCGACGGACAGGTCGATGCCACCGGTCAGGATCACCAGCGTCGCGCCGATGCCCAGGTAGACGATGGTGGTCACCTGCAGCGACACCGTCATCGCGTTGCCGACCGAGAAGAAGGCGTTGCTCGTCAGCGAGAAGACGAGCATCAGGATGAGGAGGCCCGCCAGCGCGGCGAATTTCTGGATCAGGTCTTTCTGGCGGTCGTTCATGTAGTCGGTTCAAGGAGGGCCGCGCTGCGCATGGCCGGCTCGGAGGAGCCGACCGAGGCATGGTGAATGACGTCGTGCTGGCTGCACTGGCGGGTCTCCAGCATGCTCGCGAGCTGGCCCTGGCGGAACACGGCGACGCGGTCGCTCATGCCGAGGACTTCGGGCAGCTCCGAGCTGATCAGCACGACGCCGACGCCCTCGGCCGCCAACCGGTCCATCAGCGCGTAGATGGCGTACTTGGCGCCCACGTCGATGCCGCGCGTCGGTTCGTCGAAGAGGATGACCCGGGCCTGGCGGAACAGCCATTTGGCGATGACCACCTTCTGCTGGTTGCCGCCCGACAGCAGCCGGGCGATCTGGTCCGGCGACGGTGTGCGGATGGCCAGCTCGGCGATGTAGCGCTCGGCGGTGCTGCGTTCGCCGGCCGCGTCGATGAAGCCCAGGCCACTGGCCAGCGCGCCCAGGTTGGCCAGCGTGATGTTGTGGGCCACGCTCATCTTCACCGCCAGCCCGTGGGCCTTGCGGTCTTCCGAGACATAGGCGATGCCTGCGGCGATGGCATCGCGCGGCGAGCGGATGTCCAGCCGCTCGCCGGCCAGTTCAACCTCGCCACCGTCGACCGCATCGGCGCCGAACAGCGCGCGCGCAACCTCGGTGCGGCCGGCGCCCACCAGGCCGGCGAAGCCGAGGATCTCGCCGCGCCGCAAATCGAAGTTCAGTGGCCCGAAGACGCCCTCGCGCCGCAGGCCGCGCACACACAGCAGCACTTCGGAGGAAGGCTGCCGCGTCGCCGGCGGGAATTGCTGGTTCAACTCGCGGCCCACCATCAAGCTGACGATCTCGTCGATGGAGGTCTCGGCCCAGAGGCGCGTCGCGATGTAGTGGCCGTCGCGCAGCACGGTGACCCGGTCGACGATCACATCCAGCTCGTCGAGCCGGTGCGAGATGTAGACGATGCCCACGCCTTCGCGCTTGAGGTCTTGCACGACGTTGAGCAAGCGCGTCGCGTCGGCCTCGCCCAGCGAGGAGGTGGGCTCGTCCATGATGAGCAGCCGCGCCTGCATCGACAGGGCCTTGGCGATTTCGACCATCTGCTGCTGGGCGATGGACAGGGTCGAAACCTCGGCGTCGGGATCGATATCCACGCCCAGGCGCTGCAGGCAGGTGCGAGCCCCTTCGCGCTGCCGGGCGCTATCGACGAACCAGCCGCGGCGCGGCTCGCGGCCGAGCCAGATGTTTTCGGCCACCGTCAGGTGGGGCACCAGGTTGAGCTCCTGGTGAATCATGACGATGCCCAGGGCCTGCGCATGGTGCAGCCCCTGAATGCGCACAGGCTCGCCATCGATGTGGATCTCGCCTTCGTCGGGGGTGTAGACGCCGCTGAGGATCTTCATCAGCGTCGACTTGCCGGCGCCGTTCTCGCCGCAGATCGCATGCACTTCACCGCCGCGCACGTCCAGCGCCACGCCCGACAGGGCGGTGACGTTGTCGAAGCGTTTGCAGACGCCCTGCATGCTGAGCAGGGGCGAGGGCGGCGAGGAAGCGGAGAGCGCGGGCATCGCGGCGGGAGGGCGCGTTGGAATGGCAAAGTTTGCGGTCTTGCCACTTTGCCATAAGTTTGTTATTTGGTCAGACCAGTGCTTACCCGTGGTCGTGACGCTGGGGAAGGATCGTCTCTTTGGTGCTGTTTGGTCTTACCAAAACTTCGTTCCGGCGAAAAAACCCGCGTCCAGCATGGATGCCTGAACGCCCGGTTTTCAGCGGTATCGGTTCAGCACTGACGCCAGCGAGCCGTCCACCATCATCCGGTCGATGGCCTTGTTCAGCGGCTGCAGCAGCGCCGGCTTGCCGGGTGTCAGCGCGCAGCCCAACTGGTAGTGCTCGACTTCGAGGATCTCACGCAGTCCGGCCTCCGGGTTGAGCCTGACGTAGTAGGCCAGCGCGGCGCGATCCGTGACCGCGTAGCGCACACGGCCGAAAGCCAGCCGGCGCAGGTTGGTCTCGGCATCGGCAACGTCTTCCCGCCGGATCTGCTGCCGGAATGCCGAGACGAGGGCGGGATAGTGTTAGCCCAGGACCGTACCCAGCGGCTCGTCCGCCAGCGTCTGGAGCTGCGCCACGGCGGGGGCGTTCGCGCCCGCCGCGATGATCCCCGTGCCCGACAGGAAAAGACGCGTCCAGAGCAGCGTGCCCTCGAGCCACTCGGGTTTGACGTAGCACAGGAGATCGGCGGCCCCTGACGCCACGGCGGGGCCTGCGCGCTTGCTGGGCAGCGGCACGAACACCGGCTTGAGGCCCAGGCGCTGCGCCAGCAGTTCGCCGAGTTCCTTGAGCACGCCGTCGACAGGCTTGTCCTCTGCCATCCTGAGCATGGGCATGGATTGGCTGGTCGGCGCGACGATGCGCAGCGACTGCGGCTCGGCGGCCTGCGCGGCCGGGTGCGCTGCCAGCAGTGCCAGGATCAGCGTCCACCGCTGCCATCGCCGCTTCGGCGCGTCGACGTGGAGAGCGGCTTGCTGCGTCATGGCATCACCGGGCTGGCCGGCGTCAGCCGCCCTTGCGGCGGTTGTAGACGTCGAAGACCACGGCGGCCAGCAGCACGACGCCCTTGATGACCTGTTGCCATTCGATGCCCACGCCGAGGATGGACATGCCGTTGTTCATCACGCCCATGATGAAGGCGCCGATGACCGCGCCGAGCACCTTGCCGACGCCGCCCGACGCCGAGGCCCCGCCGATGAAGCAGGCGGCAATCACGTCGAGTTCGAAGCCCAGGCCCGCCTTGGGCGTGGCCGTGTTGAGGCGGGCCGCGAAGACCAGGCCGGCGAGCGCCGCCATGACGCCCATGTTGGCGAAGCACAGCAGCGTCAGCTTCTCCGTCGGCACGCCGGACAGCCGCGCGGCGCGTTCGTTGCCGCCGAGGGCGTAGACGCGCCGGCCGAGCGTCGTGCGCTGGGTCAGGAAGACGTAGGCGCCGATCAGGGCACCCATCAGCAGCAACACGTTGGGCAGGCCCTTGTACGAAGCCAGCAGCCACACCAGCGCAGCCAGGGCGAACGACTGGGCCAGCAGCCGCAGGCTGAACAGCGCCGCCGGCTCCGGTGCCGCGCCGCGCGCTTCGGACTTGCCGCGCGCGGCCAGCTCCCGCCAGGCCAGCCAGGCCACCAGGCCGAAGCCGATGACGAGCGCGCTGAGGTGGTGCTCCTCGCCCCCTGGCCAGTCGGGCAGGAAGCCGCTGCTGAGGAGCTGGAAGGTGTCCGGGAAGGGGCCTACGGACTGGCCGCCCAGCAGTGCCAGCGCCAGGCCCTTGAACACCAGCATGCCGGCCAGGGTGACGATGAACGAGGGGATCTTCAAATAGGCGACGAACCAGCCTTGCAGAGCGCCGATGAGCGCGCCGGCGACCAGGCAAACGGCGGCGGATGGCAGCACCGGCCAACCCCGCTCGACCATCAGGATGGCCGCCAGGGCGCCGATGAAGCCACAGATGGAACCCACCGACAGGTCGATGTGGCCGGCGACGATGACGAGCAGCATGCCGAGGGCCATGACCACGATGTAGCTGTTCTGCAGGAACAGGTTGGTCAGGTTCAGCGGCTGCAGCAGGGTGCCGTCGGTGAGCACCTGGAAGAACCCCATGATGCAGACCAGCGACAGCAGCATGCCGTAGTCGCGCAGATGCGATGCGAGGAAGTTGCGCAGGGACGAAGAAGGCATGGCGATGGTTTTCAATGGGTGCCCACGAGGGCGTGCATGACGGTTTCCTGGGTGGCGCCGGCGGCCGGCATCTCGGCCACCAGCTCACCCTCGTTCATCAGGTAGAGGCGGTCGCACATGCCCAGCAGTTCGGGCAGCTCGGACGAAATCATCAGGATCGAGCGCCCCTGGGCGGCCAGGCTGGCGATCAGGCTGTAGATCTCGAACTTGGCGCCGACGTCGATGCCGCGGGTGGGCTCATCCAGGATGAGCAGTTGAGGGTCGGTGAACAGCCACTTGGCCAGGACGACCTTCTGCTGGTTCCCGCCCGAAAGGTCGCCGACGGGCTGCTGGACGCTCGCGCAGCGGGTGGCCAGGCGCTGCCGGAAGTCATTCGCCACCGCATTGTCCCGGGCCTCGTCGATGACGCCAAAGCGGGAGATGCCTTCGAGCCGGCACAGGCTGGTGTTGCGGGCAATGCTCTCCCGCAGCACCAGCCCCAGGGCCTTGCGGTCCTCGGTGACATAGGCCAGGCCGGACTTGATGGCCCGCCGGACGGTCGAGACGTCGACCTGCTGACCGCCCATCCAGGCGGAGCCGCGGATGCGCCGCCCCCAGGAGCGGCCGAACACGCTCATCGCCAGCTCCGTCCGCCCGGCGCCCATCAGGCCGGCGATGCCGACGATCTCGCCGCGGCGCACGTTCAGGTTGACGCCCTTGATGGCTTCGCGGCCGACGTGAAGCGGGTGCTCGACCCACCAGTCGCGCAACTCGAACAGGATCTCGCCAGGATTGGGCTGCCGCTTGGGATAGCGATCCTGCATGTCCCGCCCGACCATGGCGCGAACGATGGCGGCTTCCTCCGGCGGTGCTTCGCTGCAGTCCATCGTGGCGGTGGTCGAGCCGTCGCGCAGCACGGTGATGGCATCGGCCACTTCCGCGATCTCGTTGAGCTTGTGGGAGATCAGCACGCAACTGACGCCGTTGCCGCGCAGCCGTTTCAGCAGGTCGAGCAGGGCGGCGCTGTCGTCCTCGTTGAGGCTGGCCGTGGGCTCGTCGAGGATCAGCAGCTTCACGTCCTTGGCGAGCGCCTTGGCAATCTCCACGAGCTGCTGCTTGCCGACGCCGATGTCCTTCACCAGCGTATTCGGAGACTCTTGAAGGCCGACCCGATGCAGCAGCTCGACGGCCTGGTCGTGGGTGCGAGCCCAATCGATCACGCCGCGCCGGGCGCGTTCGTGCCCGAGGAAGAGGTTCTCGGCGATGGAGAGTTGCGGAATCAACGCCAGCTCCTGGTGGATGATGACGATGCCGAGCGCCTCGCTCTGCCGTATGCCGGAGAAGTGCTGCGGCTCCCCGGCGAACCGGATCTCGCCTTCGTAGTCCGGGTGCGGATAGACCCCCGAGAGGATCTTCATCAACGTGGACTTGCCGGCGCCGTTCTCGCCGACCACCGCGTGGATCTGCCCATGCTGGACAACCAGGTCGACGTGCCGGAGGGCGACCAGGCCATGGAACTTCTTGCCGATCCCGCGCATCTCCAGCAGCGGGGCGGGCTGATTGTCTAAGGTTGCCACGTCAGCTGCCCCTTGAGGGCTGGGCGGGCCGAGCGCCGGGCCGCTCCCAAGCCGGCCCGCACTGGCGATGTGCTTGCGGTTCGACGCCGCAAGCATCGCCGTCCCCGCGGGGGACCGACCAGACTCGCTCGCGTTCAGCGACGCGAGGTTGGGCGAGGGGCAGTTTCACTTCAGCTGCCCTTCCTTGTAGTAGCCGCTGTCGACGAGCACCGGCTTCCAATTCGTCGCGTCGACCGCCACGGGCTTGAGCAGATACGAGGGCACCACCTTGACGCCGTTGTTGTAGGTCTTGGTGTCGTTCACCTGCGGTGTGCGACCGCTGAGCACCGCATCGACGAGGTCGGCCGTGACCTTGGCCAACTGGCGGGTGTCCTTGAAGACGGTGGAGGCCTGGTCGCCGCGCAGGATGGCCTTGACCGACGGCAGGTCGGCGTCCTGTCCCGTGATGACCGGCATCGGCTGGCTCGGCGTCCCGTAGCCCACGCCCTTCAGCGAAGAGATGATGCCGATCGACAGGATGTCTGCAGGCGACAGGACCGCGTGCAGCTTGTCCTTGCCGTAGAAGGCCGACATCAGGTTGTCCATGCGCGCCTGGGCGGTGGCGGTGTCCCAGCGCAGGATGCCCACCTTCATGGCGCCCAGCTGCTTGCTGCGCACGACGAGCTTGCCGCCATCCAGATAGGGCTTCAGCACGCTCATGGCGCCGTCGTAGAAGAAGCCCGAATTGTTGTCATCGGGCGAGCCGGCGAACACCTCCAGGTTGAAGGGCCCCTTGCCCTGCTTCAGCCCGAGCCGGTTGACGATGGACTCGGCCTGCAGCACGCCGACCTGGAAGTTGTCGAACGTGGCGTAGTAGTCGACGTTCTTCGAGCCGCGGATCAGCCGGTCGTAGGCGACGACCTTGATGCCCTTCTCGGCGGCCTTCTGCAACACGCCGGACAGCGTGGTGCCGTCGATGGACGCGATCACCAGGGCCTTGGAACCCTTGGTGACCATGTTCTCCAGCTGCGCGAGCTGGTTCGGGATCTCGTCATCGGCGTACTGCAGGTCGACCTGGTAGCCCAGCGCCTTGAGGCTCTTGACCATGTTGTCGCCGTCGGCGATCCAGCGCTGGGAGCTCTTGGTGGGCATCGCGATGCCGATGGTGCCCTTGCCTTGTGCCAGCGCGGCGGCACAGGGTGCGAGCGTCAGCAAGACGCTCAGTCCGAGAAAGGTGATGCGGCGCATGTTGTCTCCGTGTTGTGTTTGGGTGCGACGGTCTGCTCAGCGAAAGATTCGCTGCGCGAAGTGATGGAGGTTTTCTGCCCAGCTCTCGCGGTCGTGCGCATGGGCATCGACGTGCCAGATGTGCGGGATGCCGCCGTCACGCAGTGCGCGGTGCAGCGCCTGCGAGACGCTGATCAGCCCGTCCTGGCGACCGCAGGACAGGTACAGCAGCTTCAGCTGGCGGCGCGCGCTGTCCGCGTCGGGCAGCAGTTCGGCGGCGGGTTTCGTGTTCGGTGCGGACGAGAAGCCACCGACCCAGCCAAAGGTGTCGAGGTGGATCAGTCCGATGTTCAAGGCCTGGCCGCCGCCCATGGAAAGGCCCGCAATGGCGCGGTGTGGTGCATCAGCGAGCGTTGAATACCTGCCATCGACTGCAGGGATCAGCGAGCGCAGCAGATCGGCCTCGAAGCTTGAGAAGGCGGCGATGTGCCCGGGCGTGAACGTCTGGTCCGGCGGCGGCGGACCGTCATCGGCGCGGGCCCGGCCGTTGGGCATGACGACGATCATGGGCTCGGCCGCGCCCGATGCGATCAGCTTGTCGAGGACGACGGTGGCGCGAACGTAGCCGCTCCACTCGTGCTGGTTGCCGCCGATGCCGTGCAACAGGTAGAGGACGGGATAGCGACGATCCGAGGCATAGCCGGCCGGCAGGTAGACCACCGCCTTGCGCCGGGTCTGCGTGACGGCCGACTCGTAGCTGAATTCCTGCGTCTGACCATGGCGGATGTCCGGGCTCTCGTCTGCGAAACCCTTCGGCGGTGCGGCGAACGCCGGCACGTCGTCAGACGCCAGCACCACGGCCCGGTTGAGGTTGGCGCGGGCTTCCTTCGTGCCCGCGGCCGGCTCGCCCTGCGCATTGACGGTGGCTGCAACGATTGCCAGGCAGACGGAGGCCACCAGCCTGGCGAAGCACTGACGCGCGGCGGCAACGTGGGGCGCTGTCAAGCGCCCACCTTTTTCAGGCTCAACAGCACGACGTCATGGCTGCGCAGCTTCACGTTCAGCGTGACTGTGCCGGCTGCGCCGACCACCAGCTCGCGTTGCAGCTCGGGCTTGTCCGTCGTCAGGCCTTGCAGCGTGGCGAGCTGCTTGGCATCTAGGTTCTTGGGCGAGCCCATCTTCAGATAGGCGGTGTGGGCGTCGTTGATCTCGTAGCCGGTGCGGCGCTGTGTGAGCGTGTAGCGGCCGGGCGGCAAATGGCGCAACTCGATGGTGGTGGTGCCCGCGTCCCTGGCCGGCTGCGGCTTGCTGAAGAAGCTGCGGTTGCTGGCCTTCTGGTCCGGGAGTCGCCAGTTCCACACCAGGGCCTGGACCTGCTCGCCATTCGTCGCGGCCCAGCTGAATTCGTCGCTGCTGGGGATCTCCTTGCCATCCAGCCGGGCCAGGGCGGCGAGGTATTTGTAGGCGAACCACACGGGCTTCCTCACGCCTTCGCGCGTCATCATGCCGAAGCCGCCGTGGAAGGGCGCGTCCGGCGGGCCGGGTTCCTCGAACAAGTCGCTGTAGACCCAATAGCTCATGTGCTGGGCCAGGCCTTGCGTCTGCTTGAGCTTGGTGAGCACATAGGGCGCGCTCATGTAGCTGTCGTGCACGAGGTCGCGTGGGTTGTAGCTGCTGCTCCATTCGGTGAAGAACAGCGGCAGGCCCGGCAGGTGCGAGGCCTCGATCTCCTTGCGCACGCGCCGCACGTCGCCCACGATGGCGTCGGGCGACTTGGACAGCACGCGGTCCTCCTTGCCGAACTCGTCCAGGTAGCCTTCATCCACGCCGTAGGTGTGCGTCGTGACGAAGTCCACCGGCGTGCCGGTCGCCTTCGCATGCGCGAGGAACTCGGGCACCCACCAGGCGCCGGCGGTGGCCGGGCCACCCACGCGCAATTGCGCGTCGATGCCCTTCATGGTCTTGGCCGTGCGGGTGTAGAGGTCGAAGTAGGCTTGCCTGTCGGCCTTCTCCCAGAAGCCATCGAGATTGGGTTCGTTCCAGACTTCGAAGTACCAGCTGCGCACCTCCTTCTCGCCATAGCGCTGCAGCAGGTGGCGCGTGAAGGCGTCGATCAGCGCGACCCAACCGGTGGGCTCGGGGTGGGAGGTGTTGCCGGCCCAGTAGAAGACCTTCAAGTCCGACGTCTTCAACGCCAGCGGCGTGAAGCCCAGCTCGACGAAGGGCTTGATGCGGCGCGCCAGCATCGCGTCGTAGAGCTTGTCGATGTTGGTGAAGTCGAAGACGAGGTTGCCTGCGGCATCGCGCGTCACCGTCTTGAAGACGTCGTGGAAGATGGCGTGGAAGCGCAGGTAGCGGAAACCCAGCTCGTCGACGGTTGTCTTCAGCTGTGCGAGTGCGTCTTCGCGGTAGGTCGTGCCGGGGTAGTCAGCGCCGACGCAGTGGTCGAAAAAGCGGTCCAGCGGCTGCTTCGCTTCGGCCAGGTCGAGCACGATGCGGCGCTGCTGCGGCGCAGCGAATGATGCGGTGGTCATGAGCGGCAGGGCAGCAGCAGCCAGCATCTGGCGGCGGCGCAGGGAGCGGAGCGAAGTCACGTCGTGAGTCCTCTGTAGACAAAGTTGCGGGCGCACGTCGCCGGCATCGGCGCGGCGCTTGCCGGCCTGGCAGCGGCCTTCATTTTTTGCACAACTCGCTGATGGCGTTCGGCGCGGTGGCGGTGATCAGGCCCAGCCGATAGGGCAGCTCGATGTATTCGTACTTCTTGTTCTTTTCCATGTCCAGGCCTTGGTACAGGAATTTCAGCGGCTGGCAGGGGTCGATGCTCAGCGTTTGGTCGACCCCATCGCGGATCAGTTCGCCATGGGACACGCCTTCGGACCAGATCCGGCCGTTGAACTTGACGTTCTCTGTGCCGGCAAACATGTTCATCGGGGCGCCGGGAACGGGTTGCCACTTCCCGTCCAGGCGATCGGCTGTCCAGGCCCGGAAATACCTGCCCTTGGACCCCATCGCCTCGATCAACGTCAAGTACTGGTTCGTGCCAGCAATCTTGTAGGTGTTGCTCGCTTCGAACATGTCATCGCGCTTCTCTTCCATGACGACGACGGGCTCGGAGAAGCCCTGAGGGAAGCGCTCCATCGTCGTCTCGCCGCGGTAAAAGCTGCCGTTGTCGCCAGTGAAGAAGAGATAGCACTTCTTGTCGTCGCAGATGTTCCAGAAGTCCAGCCAGGACGCATTGCCCTTGGCGTCTTTGACGCTTGCCGGGATGGTCGGGTAGAAGGGCTTCGGTGCTGTCCACGACAGGGGATCGGCGATGTTGCTGGTCGTGGAATACAGCGGGTCGCCGCCCTGGTAGATCAGATACCAAAGCTTCTGCGGCGCGAAGTAAAAGACCTGGGGTGCTGCGCGATAGCCGGGCCCGATGGGGGACTTTTCGAGCATGAACTGAGGGGCGTTGGGGGCCTCCTCCCAGTTCGCAAAGCTCGTGTAGGCCATGCCCCAGCCGTTCTTCCCGGCCGTGGTCATGAAGACGTGATAGCGGGCGTCGTGGTAGACGATGGTCGGATCCTTGACGCCAAAGATGTTCTTCGCGTCGGCGGGCGGCCTGATCAGCGGCTCGCTGGATTTCCATTCGAAAGGCTGGGCCGGTTTCGCGGGTTCCGCCGCGTGAGCGAGGGTGCTCAATGCCAGGCAGGATGCAAACCAGAGTGCGTTGAAACCGTCAAAGGAAGACTTGGGGTGGCGCATGATTTCTGCGATGGATGTTTCAGGGGAATCGGTGCGTGACAGCGTCATACCTGCCCCCGGGTGGCTTCGAGCTCGCCGCGGATCTGCAGCATGCGTCGCTCGGTCAACTCAAAGCGGGCGAGCGAGATCAGCGCCAGCACCAGGCCGATGACCGGAACGCCCGACAGAAGAAGGCGCATCGTGAAGATCGCCTGTGGGTCCTGCACCGCCTGCTTGGCATCGAAACCGGTGAACTGCAGGATCCAGCCCGAGGCGCCCACGCCCAAGGCGATGCCGAACTTGGAGATCCACGACTGGCAGGCCGAGAACGAGCCCTCGCGGCGCTGGCCCGTTTGCAGTTCGTCATAGTCGACGATGTCGCCCAGCGTGGAGCCATAGATCATCCAGAAGCCCGCGCCGGTGAAGGCGACCAGGCCGCAGGCGAAGAGCTGCAGGTAGGGCCGCGCTGGGTCGTACAGCCACCAATCGCCGATGAAGGCGCAGATGGCCAGGCTCAGCGCAGTGGCCATCGCCACATGCTTGCCCTTGCGACGCGCGAGCATCGCGAAGAACGGAATGCCCGTGAAGCCGAAGACGGTGCCTGACACGCCCATGGCGGTGTTCCACTTCGCGCCCAGCGCGATGTCGCCCTGGCAGACGTAGTAGACCGTGGTGTAGTACCCGAGCGTCGACACCATGGCCGTGCCGATGCCATAGGCCAGCATCATGCCGAGAACGCGGCGGAAGGGTTTGCAGCGCAGCGTGCGCCACAGCGTGTCGGCAAACGGGATGTGGGTCTGCGTGCGCGAGACCAGCTTCTCGTAGTAGCGCTCGCGCACCATCAGGAAGATGGCAATGGACACCGCCACCATGACGGCGCCGAGGATGGCGCTGTAGGTCTGCGCGCCGCGCAGGATGTCGGGCTTGCCGTTGGCGCCGTTGAAGATCGCCAGCGTCGTGAACTGCGCGGCATAGAACATCCCCAGCTCGGGCACCTTCTGGATGACGGCGCGGACAGCCATCACGGACGTGCGCTCGTGGTAGTCCGGCGTCATCTCCGCGCCCAGGCTGTTCCAGGGCATGTTGAAGCAACTCATGATGGGCACGTAGATCACCGTGCTGACCAGCATGAAGATGAAGTACTGCGTGTCCGTCCAGCCCCTGCCCACCGCGAACATCAGCGGCAGGCCGATGCCAGCGAGCACGCCGCCGACGAGGATGAAAGGCCGCCGGCGGCCGTAGCGCGTGCGCGTGTTGTCCGAGATCCAGCCAAAGACCGCGTCCGACCCCGCGTCGATGAAGATCTTGATCATCTGCACCGTGGAGATCAGGCCGGGTGCGACACCGAGGAAGATGTTGAAGACCTGGAAGGCCAGCGACGGGTAGAGCCAGTGGCCCCACATGTCGAGGAAGGCGCCCAGACCGAAGCCGATCTTCTGGCGCATCGGCAGGCGGTCGACCGACGGTGGCACGACGCGGTCGAGGTGAAGGGTGCTGGCGTTCACAGGATCTTTCTGGCCTTGATGACTTCGGCGTAATAGAGCGCCGACAGTTTTGCGGTGCGCACCTGGGTCTCGTAATCGCAGTGCACGATGCCGAAGCGCCGCTGGTAGCCGTCTTCCCACTCGTAGTTGTCGATGAAGCTCCACAGGAAGTAGCCGTGCAGCGGCACGCCGTCGCCGATGGCGCGATGAGCTTCGCGCAGGTGGTTGCGCAGGAAGTCGCGGCGGTGCAGGTCCAGCACCTCGCCGTTCACCACCGGCTCATCGTTGTAGCCGCAGCCGTTCTCGGTGATGTAGAGCGACTGGTGACCGTAGCACTCGGCGGCGAAGCGCGTGGCCCAGTAGATGGACTGCGGCACCAGGCGCAGCCAGGGGCTGTCGGCGCGGGGGTAGTTGATCGGGGGCGGCAGGGCCTCGTAGGCCGCGCCGGTCTTGCTGGCGCGCACATAGGTGCCCGTGTAGATGTTCAGGCCGAGGTGGTCGGTGGGCAGCCTGATGAGGTCGAAGTCGCCGGGCTCGACCTTGGGGGCGTCGGCGCCCGCGCGGGCCAGGTACTCGGCCGGGTACTGGCCCGCATGCATCGCGCCCAGCACATGAGCATTCATCTCCAGGAACCAGGCCTTGGCGGCGGCGATGTCCGCGGGCGTCTCGGTGACAGGGATGCAGACGTCCAGGTTGTCGGTCAGGCCGACGACCGCACCGGCACCGCCGAACTCGCGCACCGCACGCACGCCGTGGCCGTGGCACAGCAGCGCGTGGTGGAAGGTCTGGTTGACGACGGCCGCGCTCTCCTTGCGACCCGGCGCCTTGGTGCCGAAGCCATAGGCCAGCTGCGTGAAGCAGCGGATCTCGTTCATCGTGATCCAGTGCTTCACTTCACCGGCGAAGGCCTTGACGACGGTGTCGGCATAGCGGTCGAAGGCGTCGACCGTCACGCGCGACGTCCAGCCACCGCGGTCCTCCAGGGCTTGCGGCAGGTCCCAGTGGAACAGCGTCACCCAGGGCTCGATGCCGTGCTTCTTCATGCTGGCGAAGAGGCGGTGATAGAAGTCCAGGCCTGCCTGGTTCAGCTCGCCGTCGCCGTTGGGGTAGATGCGCGGCCAGGCGAGCGACAGGCGGTAGTACTTCAGGCCCAGCGAGGCCATCAGCGCGAAGTCCTCGTCGAAGCGGTTGTAGTGGTCGCAGGCGACGTCCAGCGTGTCGCCGTCGTGTACCTTGCCGGGCTCGCGGCAGAAGCGGTCCCAGATGGATTCGCCCTTGCCGTCGGTGAAGGCGGCGCCCTCGATCTGGGGCGCTGCGGCGGCCACGCCGAAGATGAAGTCGGCGGGGAAGGGGCTGGAGTAGGTCAGTGCGGTCATGGCGTCCTGGGTCAGGGCGGCTGTGTCGCACTGGCTCAATCGAAAGAGCGGTACATCGGCTTTCATCGCAGAGGCTTCAGCCGCAGAAGTGATTGACGAGGTTCTCGAAGACTTCCTGGCGGCCGGAGACCGGTGCGACATCGGTGTTGGCGGCGAGCACCTGATCGGCGAGCTGCTCCAGCGAGCGGCGGCCTTGCAGGATGTCCTGGCCGGCGGGTGTGTCCCAGCCGGCGTAGCGGCTGTCGACGGCAGCCTTCAGGCGCCCATCGTTGACCATCTTCTCGGCGACGAGCAGCGCTTGGGCGCAGACGTCCATGCCACCGATGTGGCCGTGGAAGAGGTCGGCCGCGTCGATGGACTGGCGGCGCACCTTGGCGTCGAAATTCAATCCACCCGAACCGAGGCCGCCGGCCTGCAGCACGTGGTACAGCGCCACGGCCGTCTCCGGCACGTTGTTGGGAAACTGGTCGGTGTCCCAGCCCAGCTGCGGATCGCCGCGGTTCATGTCCAGGCTGCCGAGGATGCCGAGTGCGCCTGCCGTGGCGATCTCATGCTCGAAGCTGTGGCCCGACAGCGTCGCGTGGTTGGCCTCGATGTTGACCTTGACCTCTTTCTCCAGGCCGTAGCGCACCAGGAAGCCGTAGACCGTGGCGGTGTCGAAGTCGTACTGGTGCTTGGACGGCTCGCGCGGCTTGGGTTCGATGAGGATGGCACCCTTGAAGCCGATCTTGTGCTTGTACTCGACGACCATGTTCAGGAAGCGGCCGAGCTGGTCCATCTCCTGGCCCAGGCGCGTGTTCAGCAGCGTCTCGTAACCCTCGCGGCCACCCCACAGCACGTAGTTCTCGCCGCCGAGCTTGAGCGTGGCGTCCATCGCGTCGCGCACTTGCAGGGCCGCCATGGCGAACAGCGCGGGGTCGGGGTTGCTGGCCGCACCCGACATGAAGCGGCGGTGGCTGAACAGATTGGCCGTGCCCCACAGCAGCTTCAAGCCCGTAGCCTGCTGCTTCTCGCCGAGCACGTCGACCATGCGCTGGAAGTTCTCGTGGCTCTCGCGCGGCGTGGCACCTTCCGGGGCGACGTCGCGGTCATGGAAGCAATAGTAGGGCGCGCCGAGCTTGGCAAAGAACTCGAAGGCGGCGTCGGCCTTCAGCTTGGCCAGCTCCATCGGGCTGCCGCCCTGGAACCAGGGCCGCTCGAAGGTGGCGCCGCCGAACGGATCCAGCCCGGTCCAGACGAAGTTGTGCCAGTAGCAGGCGGCGAAGCGCAGCTGCTCTTCCATGCGCTTGCCCAGCACGATGCGGTCCTTGTCGTAGTGCTTGAAGGACAGGTCGTTGGGACTGTCGGCGCCCTCGAAACGAATGGGCGCGATGTGGTTGAAGTAGCTCGTCATGGTTGGAGGTCAGGCGCCGCGCAGGCGGCGGTAAAGGTCACGGAAGCGCGCCAACCGTGGGGTCAGCAGCGCATGGCGTTCGGGGTTGGGGGTAAAGCGGGCGGCGATGTCGGGGCGGGTGCAGACGGTTTCGACGCTGCCGCCGGTTGCAAGCCAGCCGAGGCGCGCGGCGCCGAGGGCGCCACCGGCTTCGCTGCCGGCGTGCACGACGATCTCGACGTTCAACGTGTCGGCGATCAGCTGCGCCCAGTAGGCACTGCGCGAACCGCCGCCGACGAGGGAGAGTTGCTGCACTTCGGTACCGGCCGCGCGCAGCGCGTCCAGGCCGTCCGCAAGACCGAAGACGACGCCTTCGAGCACGGCGTAGGTGCAATCGGTGCGTGTCGTGTTGGCCTTCAGGCCATGGAAGACGCCCGAAGCAAATGGGTCGTTGTGCGGTGTGCGCTCGCCGGCCAGGTAGGGCAGGAAGATGGGCGCGTTGACTGCGCTGTCATTTAGCGAAGAAGAAAGTTCGGCCAGCAGCGTTGCCTCATCGGCGCCAACGAGCGTGCAAAACCAGCGCAGGCAGCTTGCGGCCGACAGCATCACGCTCATCTGGTGCCAGCGCTCGGGCAGGGCATGGCAGAAGGCGTGCACGGCCGATGCCGGGTTGGGGCGGTAGCAGTCGTTGACGACGAAGATCACGCCCGACGTCCCGAGCGAAATGAAGCCATCACCCGGCTGCGTCGCGCCAATGCCGATGGCGCTGGCGGCGTTGTCACCCGCGCCGCCGGCAACGATCACTTCCGCGCCCAGGCCCCAGGTCTTGGCCAGTTCAGGCTTGAGCACGCCACTGGGTGCATTGCTCTCGACGAGTCGCGGCATCTGCGCACGCGTCAGGCCGGACGCGGCGAGCAGCTCGTCGGACCAGTCGCGGCGCGCCACGTCCAGCCACAGCGTGCCGGCGGCGTCGGACGGCTCGGAGACCTTGTCGCCCGTCAGCTGCAGGCGCAGCCAGTCTTTGGGCAGCAGCACGCTGGCGACGCGTGAGAAGACCTCGGGCTCCTGCTTCTTGACCCACAGCAGCTTCGGGGCGGTGAAGCCTGGCATGGCCACATTCCCGGCAATGGCATGCAGGCGTGGCGCCTTTGCTTCAAGTTCCACGCATTCGGCGTGGCTGCGGCCGTCGTTCCACAGGATGGCGGGGCGCAGCACGGCGTCTGCCTCGCCGAGCAGCACGGCGCCGTGCATCTGGCCTGACAGGCCGATGCCGCGTACGGCGGCAAATTCGGCCGGGTGGGCGGCTCGCAGGTGGGCAAGGGCCGCACCCGTCGCGCTCCACCATTGAGCGGGATTTTGCTCAGCCCAAAGTGGTTCGGGACTGGACAGCGTGAGCAGGCTGCCCGCTGTGCCAACGATTCGGCCAGTGCCATCCAGCAGCAGCAGCTTTACCTCAGAGGTGCCGAGATCGATGCCCAGGTACATCAGTGAATCTCCTGCACGGAACTGACTGCAGTGCCGACATGTTGCGTGGACAGGGTAGGGCGTGTCAGACGGTGGCGCACCAGCGCCGCTGCGCCGATGGCCACGGCATTTGCGCCAAAGCGGCAGGTGCGGACACCAGGCACGGGTGAACCGCCCGCAACGGCATTGGCATTCAATGCAGCGAGAGCAGGCTGCAGAAAAGGATCGCCGAGCTCGATGACGGAGCCGCCGAGAACAATGCTGCCAGGGTCATACGCCGCCGCAAGGTTCACCAGCAGCATGCCCAAATGGTGGCCAGCGGAGGCCACCGCCTTCACTGTTTCCGGGTCTTGCTTCGCTAGATGAGCGCGGACCTCTTCGAGCGAGCCAAGACGTGCGCTGCTGCCGTCGCCACGCTGGATGGCGCGTGTCGCGATCAATGCCTCCGCGCAACCACGTCGACCGCATGAACAGCGAGGCCCGTTGAACTGCAGCACCATATGACCGACCTCGCCTGCATAGCCGCGGCTCCCCGTTTGCAGGCGGTCTCCAACGATGACACCCGCTCCAAGCCCCTGATTGATGGAGACGTAGATCAACGGGTCCGAATCTGGCGTTGGGTTGAACTCCAGTTCACCCAGCGCGGCCGCGTCGGCCTCGTTCTGAACGAATAGCGGTGTGCCGGCAAGCCAGGTCTGCCGCAGCGCATCGGCCAACAGTGTTGCAAAGGGCAGGTTGCGCCAGCGGAGGTTGGGCGCGAACTTGACGGCGCCGCGCGCCTCGTCGACGCCGCCTGGCAGCCCGATGCCGATGCCGAGTAAGCGCTGCCCGGCGCTGAAATGCGAGTGCAGGCCTTCCAGCGCGCCGGCCAGGCTCGCAATGCAGCTCTGCGCCGTGGGACTGGGGCCGTAGGGAGCGACGCTGCAGGCGTGGACCGTCCCGGTCAGCGACGTGGCCACGACGCGTGCCGACTCGATACCGACCTCGGCACCAATAAGCAGCAGGCGCGTTGGGTCGATGAACAGCGGCGTGGGGCGGCGGCCCATGTCGCCTGTGGCAACGATCTCCCGCTCCATCAGCCAGCCTTCGGCCAGCAGACCGCGGACGAGAGCGCCGACCGTGGAGCGGGTGAGGCCAACGGCCGTCGCCAAGGCAGCGCGCGACAGGCCTGGCTGGGCGCACAACTGCCTCACAACAGCCATGCGGTTCATGCGCTTGAGCTGTTGCTGGCTGCCGCTCGTTTCAGCTTCCACGTCTTGCCCCCCTTTTGTGTTCTATTGGTCCGACCAACAAAGTTATGTTCAAATGTTGGTCTGACCAATATTAGTTTGGACGGCGCACAAAGTAAATAGGCTCTGTTGCTGGTGTCGACCGATGTGTCGCTCGTTCAAGGAAGACTGATTCATGAAGTTCACTGACGGACAGTGGATGCTTCAGCCAGGCGTCGCCGCGCACTACGCGGCCGAGGCCTATGGCGTTGAAGTCCACGAAGACCGCCTCGTCGTGCTCGCCACGACCCGACCCATCAAGCACCGTGGCGACACGCTGCAAGGCCCCACGTTGACCGTGACGCTGAGCTCGCCGCTCGAGGGCGTGATCCGCGTGAGCGTGAAGCACTACGTCGCATCGACCGCGCCGCGCCTGCACATCCCCATGGTCGGCGCCGGCAAACCGGCCGTGCAGATCGTCAACGGCGAGACCAAGGCCACGCTCACGTCCGGACCGATCTCGGTCGACGTCAAGAAGGGCGACGGCTGGGCGCTGACCTTCCGCGAAGGCGACCGCGTCCTCACCAAGAGCGACTGGCGTGGCCTGGGCTACATCCAGTACGCGGGCAAGGGCAATTACGTCCACGATCAGCTGTCGCTGGCGGTGGGCGAGA